>JAKDUG010000079.1 GCA_030457805.1 Psychroflexus sp. | reverse complement strand
TAAACATCATGTTTTTTTTTATTTAAATCTAAAAGATGTGAGCCTGCACAACAACCGATATCTAATACTTTTTTCTCAGACAAATCGATTGCTGTTTTTTCGATCATTGGCATTTCATCATAGTTTCTAAAAAGGTAATCAACAGGAATGAGATCTGTGTCAAAATCTTTTGCATGAACTTGAATCGGGCTTGTGTCTTGGTTTTTATAAAAGGCTTCTACAGCTAATCCAAAAACATCTGTATGTAAATCAAAAGTTTGATTATTTAAATTAATTTTGCGCAATGGAGGAATTTTTAAACGACTTGCCAAAGTTAGCAAAAGAGAAGCGTAAGGTGCATAAAAAGTTTTTGAAAAAACTAAAACAAAAACCACCAAAATCTCTGGATCAACAAATGCAAGAATTGCATGATGAAACTTTCGAAAAAATCGACTGTTTAAACTGTGCAAATTGCTGCAAAACCACGGGGCCACTTTTTACGAATAAGGATATAGAAAGGATTGCGAAGCATTTCAAGATGAAACCTTCGCAATTTATCGAAACTTATCTACGCATTGATGAAGACAATGATTATGTGTTGGAACAATTACCATGTCCTTTTTTAGCTGATGATAATTACTGTTTAATTTATGATGTTCGACCAAAAGCTTGTGCTGAATTTCCACATACTGATCGTAAAAAGTTTCATCAGATCAACAATTTAACACTTAAAAATACAGAAATTTGTCCTGCTGCTTATCAAATTGTTGAAAAAATGATGGAACGTCTTAAACGTTAACTTCTGCTAATTGTTTCTTTTCTACATAAGCTTCTAAAACCTTAAAGAAATTTAAGATGTCCTCTTCTTCATTGCAAGTGTTAACTGTCACTAATCTTACAAATGTATGTTCATTGAAACTACCATAACCAACCATCAATTCAGCATCTTCATAGAGTGAATTGCAAAGTAGTTTTGGGTTGATCCCTTTGTAATTAAAACAAACAGAAACTGAATCTTCGTCACTGTAAACTGTGTAATCAGAATTGTTTTTCACATAATCAAGAGCAACATTAGCCAAGTGAAATTGTTTATCAACCAATTGCTCTAATCCTTTAGTTCCTATAGATTTCCAGAGTGTCCAAAATTTGAGAGCATCGTTACGCCTTCCACATTGAATCGATGTTTTGCCCAAGTTGTAATCATCACCATCAGTTTGGTATAAATAGTTAGCATCACATGCAAATGAATGTTTTAGATTTGCTTTGTCTTGAGTGACAATGATTGAGCAAGAAAGCGGAACACCAAGCATTTTATGAGCATTAAAACTAAATGAATCTGTTAGTTCTAATCCTTTTAAAAGATGTTTATATTGATCACTAAAAATCGCTGCTCCACAATATGCACCGTCAACATGTAGCCAAATATCTTTAGATTTGATGACATTGTGTATTGCTTTAATATCATCAAAAACACCTAAAACTGTTGTTCCAGCGGTCGCATTGACAAAACAGGGTTTATAGCCTGCTTCTTCGTCTTCAGCAATTTGTTGAGCTAATGCATCAACATCCATCTGTCCATTTGCATTGGTTTTAATATTCCTAATTTGATTTATACCAATTCCAGCAAATGTTGTGTTTTTTTGAATAGAATAATGTGAATCTTTAGACGTATAAACTGTCATTTTTGATGTTATACCTTCGTTTTTAATTTCGCGATTGTGTGCATCTCTGGCCATAATTAAAGCCATAAAGTTACTCATTGACCCGCCAGGAGGGAAAGTTCCATCAGCATTTTCATCGTAACCAATTAGTTCACAAACTTTCTTGATAATGTTTTTTTCGATACCAACTTGAGGTCCTCCAACTTTATAAGTGTACATACTATTGTTAAGCATAACAGCGATAAGTTCGCCTAAAGTTCCTTTAGATTGACGTCCGCCAAAAAGTTGATTAAAAAATAAGTTAGTTGACGTTCGCGGTGTATTGAGCACAACGTTAGTCAATGCTTTTTCTAAATCATTTTCAGATAATTCTTCATCTTGAAGTTGCAAATCGAGTTGATCAAACAATTCTTTTGGCGGTATAGGCTTTACAACGCCATTTTCTTTTTCTTTTCGGAGAAGTTTAGTCGCTATTTTCTGAAATAATGATAAGTCTTCTTGCATTTGCATGTTCTGAAATTTATATTTACGAAAATAAATAATTTGAAATCTATTTTTCGTAAAATAGGTTTAAAAATATTAAAAATACACGACTTTGAATCAAATCACATCCTTAGATCAGCTTTTAGATGAACTTCCAAAATGTGAAGGCAATGCTTATGTCGAAATTGCAAGACACATGGATATCCCACCAGATGACCTTCGGGCCTATGCACATTTTTCTGATGACTCTTATACACGAAACTGTATTCTGAGAACAAAAGATTTTGAATTGCTTCTGCTGTGTTGGAATCCTGATCAAAAAACACCTATCCATTGCCATAATGGAGAAGAGTGTTGGGTTTATTTAGCTGAAGGAAAATTGCGTGAAAAACGTTTTAAAGAAGATGAAAATACAATTGAGAAAGTGGCGGATACAGAAATGTCTCAGTCGCGTTTGTCTTATATGAATGATCACTTGGGTTTTCACTCCCTTCACAATATTGCTGATGGCCGTTCAATGAGTTTACATCTGTATGTTTCTCCAATTGATAGTTGCCGCGTTTATGATGAAGATAAGCAAGAGTTTGTTCGCACTGACTTAAAATATTATTCGTACGAAGGAAAAATTTTAGATAATTAATACATCCCATTATGAACTGGACAACAGTTAAAGAGTTTGAAGATATCACTTACAAAAAATCCAATGGTGTTGCACGTATCGCTTTTAACCGACCTGAGGTTAGAAATGCTTTTCGTCCGCAAACGACAAAAGAGCTTTACGAAGCTTTTTATGATGCCAATGAAGATACATCAATCGGTGTCGTTTTATTGAGTGCAGAAGGCCCTTCACCTAAAGATGGCGTTTATGCATTTTGTAGCGGTGGCGATCAAAAAGCAAGAGGTCATCAAGGTTATGTCGGGACAGATGGCTACCACAGATTAAATATTTTAGAAGTACAGCGCTTAATTCGCTTTATGCCAAAAGCAGTGATTGCGGTTGTTCCAGGATGGGCTGTAGGTGGCGGACATTCACTTCATGTGATCTGCGACTTGACATTAGCAAGTCAAGAACACGCTATTTTTAAACAAACTGATGCCGATGTCACAAGTTTTGATGGCGGTTATGGATCAGCTTACTTAGCCAAAATGGTCGGCCAGAAGAAAGCGCGCGAAATCTTTTTCTTGGGTCGTGATTATTCAGCACAAGATGCTTATGATATGGGAATGGTCAATGCTGTTATTCCGCATGATGAGCTTGAAGATACAGCCTATGAATGGGCACAAGAAATTTTGGAAAAATCGCCTACTTCTATTAAAATGCTCAAATTTGCAATGAACCTTACTGATGATGGGATGGTTGGACAGCAAGTTTTTGCTGGTGAAGCCACACGTTTGGCTTATATGACGGAAGAAGCTCAGGAAGGACGCAACGCATTTTTAGAGAAAAGAAAACCAAATTTCAAGGATGTGAAGTGGATTCCTTAAAACTTGATTATATTCGTTTAATAAATAGACATAATTATGCCACCAATTTTAACAGAAGAAGAGTTAGCAAAGTATAAAAGCCAATCAGCTGATGCTGAAAATAAAATTGCAGAACGCGATGCAACTATCGAGCGACTGCAAGAAAATGATGAAGCTGCACAGCATCAAAAACGCACGGCTATCATTGTGGCTGTCATTTTGTTTATTCTTCTTTTGGGTGCGCTTATATTAGCATATACAAGTCCTCAAACACTAGGGATTGAATCGACGACGAATGCACAGACGTCAACATCAAGTCAGGTAGAAAAGACTTTAAAATCAGAGAATGATAGTCTTAATCAACGCATTGTGACAATGCAGGAAGCGCTTGATCAAAAAGAAAGTTCGGTTGAATTTGAAGAGCCACAGGTCTACTTCTCTGTTCAGGTTGGTGCTTTTGAACGTTATGAGGTCCCGCTGCTTTCCAAAGACTTTTTACTTTTAAGAGGTGATGAGAATTATTATCTAAATTCATACTCAATTGGCGTTTTCCAAACTTTAGAGGAATCACAAAAACTCAAAGCTGCACTTGAGAAAATGGGCTTTGAAGATGTTTTCACAGCTAAATATAAAAACGCAAAACGCATTGATATCATCGAATAAAATAGCTGATCAAGATTTTGAGAATGTAGCGCTTGATTTTTCTGAATTGCCAGATTTTAAAAGCGTCAAAACTCAAGGATTACATCGGCGCTATCTAACGGTTTTACGCTGTCGGTTGCTCTTCTTTTTTATTCTTTATCTCACAGGAGCTGGTTTAGTTTTTTTCTTTTTAGGATTGCCAATTCAGAAATTCCTGTTGATTTTTAGCGGTCCACTTCTCGTATTTCTCATTTTGTTTGTCGAATTTGAGATCGGTTTTCACAAACGTCAAATTGGCGTGAGATCTCACGACTTGTATTATACCAGAGGTTTTTTTTATCACAAAGAAACACTTGTGCCATTCAAACATATTCAACATGTTGAAGTGAGTCAGAACGTGATTCTGAAATGGTTTGGCCTTTATGAAGTGATCTTTTATACGGCGGGTGCCTCAGCTGGAGATTTGAACATCAGAGGATTGGATGAGTCGACATCTCGTAAACTCAAATCTATTGTGATGCAGAAAAATGAGTCAGATGAGAGCAACGAACAACTTTAAGGAGCCGCGTCATCAGTCATTTAATGGTGTTTTTTTGATGTTTTTCGCTGACTTGATAAAACGAGTGAAACAAAATATTTACATACTAGCGCTTCCTTTTATCAGTGGAACTGTTCGCGATTATATCTTGTTTTTCTATATGGGGTTGATCCTTTTGGTGTTGCTGCAATTCATTTATACTTATCTGCTTTTTCTAAAATATACTTTTTACGTTTCGAATACCGCTTTTCATCTTCATAAGGGCTTGTTTCGCCGTCGAGAAATAGAAATTCCTTTTGATCGGATACAAAACATCAATTTACAACAGAATTTTTTGCAACAAGTTTTGTCAGTTGTTGGTTTAGATATTGAAACGGCTGGCGAGTCAAAAGCAGAAGTGCAGATTAAGGCACTGCGAAAAAAGGATGCCGAACAGCTGAAAACAATTCTATTAGCTGAGAAGGAAGAGAAACAAGTTTATGAGCATTCGGTTGGTGAAGATGATGGGCAAGATGCACAAGATTTTAAAACTGTTGAAACTGAAGATGCGTTGGTTTTTAAACTCTGCTTTTTAGATTTGCTAAAAGTTGGTTTAAGTTCGAATATTTTAAAGGGACTCAGTCTTGTTTTTGCTTTTGCCGCTTATGTTTATAATGCTTTTTCTGATTTATACTTTCAAAATTATGACGCCTATATCAGTGATCAGATTTCAGATTACACAGCTTACATCTCTGGGAAATTTCTACTTATTTTAAGCATTGGACTTATTTTTATTGGCATCGGTTTTATAGTGACAGCTGTTTTTACAGTGATTAAATACTTCAACTTAAAGGTTATCAAGCTCAATGAGAATTACGAAGTTGAATATGGTCTTTTCAACCGTTTTAAGAAAGTTTTAAAGTCGTCAAAGGTTCAAACATTGGAGTTCAGGACAAATCCTGTGCGCAAGCTTTTTGGTTTTCAGAATGCTTTTGTCAGTCAGGCTAGCTCGGAGGAAACAACTGAAAAGCACAAGATTGGTTTGGTGGGATTACCAGCTGACTACGTTTCTCTTTTCTTTAAGGTCCTATTTAAAGGAAAAGAATTGGACACACAAAAATTTGTCAGATTACGATGTCAGCTTTTTAGATTTCGCGTTGATGTCAATCGTCTCTTTTTTGTAAGCCTTGCTTTCGTTTTATTTTTTGTGTGGGAAAAATTTCCAACTTACATCTTTATCATCTTATTGCTTTCTTCCTTGTTGCTTGTCTTGATGTCCTATATCCGCATGAAGAAATCTTATCTCTCTTTCTCAGACGAGCTTGTTAAAATCGGGAGTGGTATCATCGGAACGCAAACAACTTATTTAGAGATTTATAAAATACAATCTATCAGGGTGAGTCAAAGTATTTTTCAAAAAAGGCGAAATCTTTCGAGTTTCACAATTTATACTGCTTCTGGAAGTCTAAAAATCAAATACCTGGAAGTGGATCACGTTCACGAACTGACAAATTTCTTGATGTACAAAATAGAATCTTCAGACCACGAGTGGATATAAGGTCATTAAAAAAAAGCGATCTCAAAAGCTTAAAGTTTGTCATTCTGTCTAGAAGATATAGACTTAATTTAGAGTGACAAAGCTCACTTTTGAGATCGCTTTCTGTTATAGGCTAAGCTAAGCATTATTAATTAACGCAAAGCAGGATATTCTTGTGGGTTAAATTCATTCATGATTGCATAAACTTTCTCAAAAACATCTTCTACTGAAGGTTTAGAGAAGTAGTCGCCATCAGTTCCGTAAGCAGGTCTGTGTTCCTTAGCTGTAAGTGTTTGTGGCTTACTATCAAGGAAGCGATAAGCATCTTGCACATCAATGATATTCTGTAAGATATAAGCTGAGGCGCCACCTGGAACATCCTCATCGATGACGAGTAAACGGTTTGTTTTCTCAACACTCTTCACGATGTCGTGATTTAAATCAAACGGCGCTAGAGATTGTATATCGATAATTTCGATATCAATACCCATTTCTGCAAGTTCATTTGCGGCTTGCTGAATAATGCGTAATGTTGATCCATAAGAAACAACAGTCATATCTTGACCTTCACGGATTGTTTCAACTTGGCCAACTGGCGTTCTGAACGCTCCTAAATTTGAAGGTAATTTCTCTTTTAAACGGTAACCGTTTAGGCACTCGACAATAAGTGCCGGTTCATCGCTTTCTAGCATTGTATTATAGAAACCTGCCGCTTTTGTCATATTACGCGGAACTAAAACATTGATACCACGCACAAGGTGTAAAATTCCACCCATCGGAGAACCTGAATGCCAAATTCCTTCTAGACGGTGACCTCGTGTTCTGACAATAAGAGGTGATTTTTGTTTGCCCTTAGTTCTGAAAAGCGTTGTTGCTAAATCATCACTCATAATCTGTAAGGCATACAATAAGTAATCTAAGTATTGAATTTCAGCAATTGGTCTTAGACCTCTCAATGACATGCCGATACCTTGTCCTAAAATAGTGGCTTCACGAATACCTGTATCTGAGACACGGAATTCACCATATTTCTCTTGAAGACCTTCTAAGCCTTGGTTGACATCTCCGATTTCCCCAGAGTCTTCACCAAAAATAAGGGCTTCAGGTTTGTTCTTAAAAATGGCATCAAAGTTGTCACGCATGATGATTCTTGCATCGACATCTTCAGTATTATCGCCATACTCAGGAAGAACTTCTGCAATGTTTTTTGCACTTCCTGCATATTCGCTCCATAAGTGTTTGCTGTAATCTGGCTGAACTTTATCGCTAAAGTCTTCAAGCCAAGCAATCAGGTTTGATTTTGCATCACTTTTTTCGGTACGGACGTAACGCAAGGCTTTACGTGATTCTGCAAAAATTTTACTTTTTATAGACTCGCCATCTTCTTTTAAAACATTGACGATTGCTGAGATTGCTTCACCTTCTTTACTTGCGTTAGCTAAGTTTTCAAGAAGTTCTAAAGCTTCTTTTTTAAAGGTTTTGGCTTGTTTGCCATAAGATGAAACTGCTGCTTTTTTACCATCACGAACTTTTTTTTGAATAGATTTTTCAAGTTCTGATAGTTCTTCTTCAGTAGCAATACCCTTGCTTAGCATCCATTGACGCATCTGTGCATTACAGTCATATTCTTTTTCCCACCCCAGACGATCTTCGCTTTTGTAGCGTTCATGTGAGCCAGAAGTTGAGTGACCTTGTGGTTGAGTGAGTTCAATGACATGGATTAGAACTGGGACATGTTCTTCGCGTGCTATTTTTTCAGCTTTTTTGTAAGCTTCGATTAGCTCAGTATAGTCCCAACCTTTGACTTTGATAATTTCGTATCCTTTGTCTGCGTCATCTCTTTGGAATCCGCTTAAAATTTTCGAAATATTTTCTTTTGTTGTTTGGTGTTTTGCATGAACAGAAATACCGTATTCGTCATCCCAAACATTAATCACCATTGGTACTTGTAAAACACCTGCAGCGTTGAAAGTTTCCCAAAAAAGGCCTTCACTTGTACTGGCATTACCAATCGTTCCCCAAGCAATTTCATCTCCGTTTTTAGAGAAATTATCTGCTTCTATATCTGGGAGATTTCTGTATATTTTTGAGGCTTGTGCCAATCCTAGAAGGCGAGGCATTTGACCTGCAGTGGGAGAGATATCAGCACTTGAGTTCTTTTGTTCAGTTAAGTTTTTCCAAGATCCATCTTCATTTAAGCTATGTGTCATGAAGTGTCCGCCCATTTGGCGACCTCCAGACATTGGCTCTTCTTCAATACTTGTATTTGCATAAAGTCCTGCAAAGAACTGCTCAATGGTGAGTTGACCTATCGCCATCATAAATGTTTGGTCACGGTAGTAACCCGATCTGAAATCACCATTTTTAAAAGATTTTGCCCAAGCGAGTTGAGGTACTTCTTTTCCGTCTCCGAAGATCCCGAATTTTGCTTTTCCTGTCAGCACTTCGCGTCTTCCTAATAGACTGCATTCACGACTTGTGACAGCAATTTTGTAGTCTTCTAAAACTTCTTTTTTGAAGTCTTCAAATGAAATATCTTTATTTTTTGCGACGTCTTGCATTCTTATGAATTTTGTTCTTGCGAATGTAAGAAAAATGTACTAATTAATCAAGTGATGGAAGGCTTTATCTTTGATGAATATTGAAATAATGTCAGTTATATCGCTTTTTTTTGAGCATCTTTTATTTAAATCGTCGATTTAATGATAATATTATAATAAATTAAAAGGAGGTCTTTTCTTTTATATGGCAGATTGTCTATATTTTTTTAA
>JAKDUG010000005.1 GCA_030457805.1 Psychroflexus sp. | reverse complement strand
TATTGCTGAACATGTAAGAGTTCATTTTCAGAAAATAAAATTCTAATACCAGTGAAGATACAAACGCTTGAAAATAATCATAAAAAACATTTCAGATGAAAAAATTAAATACCAATTTTTCGATTTCCAAATCATTTCCAACCTTAATTCTTTTACTCTTTTCAACATTTAATCTTATGGCACAAGACGCTGATATAAAAAAAGCTGCAGAAGAGCGGCAAACAACTGAGGACAAAGGCCGGCAGCTTCTCGCAAAGGAATATCCAAAAGCGATGAAGGTTCTGGCGGACAGAACTACTTTCGGCGGGCCGGGCTCAAGTATGATTGCAAACAGAATGCAGGATCGTTCACCCGAACTTGTCACCGAAGCACGATCTAAGATGGAAGTTACCAACTACAGTGATGTTGCTGGGCGCGGTCTATGGCATATCCGATTTCCATTTGTGAACGTTACGCTTGTCGAAACACCAGAAGGATTAGTCCTTCTTGACAGTGGCTATGCAGCAATTGGGCAGGTGCTCGTCGATCTAATTCCAACTTTGTCGGACAAGCCTCTCTTGGCCATTGCGGTATCGCATAGCCACGTCGATCATGCTTACGGCGCATATGCTTTGCTGCAACGTTGGCCGGAAGCTGAGGTCATCACGACCCACGCCTATCTTGAAGAAGTTTCTGCCGATATCGAACTACGCGGTTCCATAGCGAAGTACAACAATCAGGCGCTGGAAAAACAGCCGGATAGTCCCAGCGACCTTGCCCAGCCTACCCATACTTTCCGCGATAAGCTGGATACGATAATCGGTGGCGAAAAATTTTCATTCGTTCATGCCCCAGGCGAAACCCAAGGTCACATGTGGGTTTGGTTGCCCGAACGTAAGGCAGTGGCGACAGGCGATTTCTATCAGGGTTTTCTACCAAATACCGGCAATGGTAAAAGGCGCCAGCGCTACACAAAAGAATGGGTTGGTGCGCTGCGGGAAATGATCTCGCTGGAACCCGAGTATCTTCTTGGTATGCACGCCGCCGCAGTGACCAGAAAAGATGAAGTTGCCTCTGCTCTTGGGATTACAGCAGATGCGTTGGAATACATACGTGACTATACTATAGAACGACTAAATCGAGGATGGCGAAAGGATCAGATCGCAGCGCGCATGGAATGGCCCGAACGTTTTGCGGAACATCCTTTGTTGAAACTCCACTATAATCGTCCAGCAGACATCGCACGAATGGTCGCAATGCGATATACGGGCTGGTGGGACGATATCCCTTCGCATTTTGCCCCGCTCGAGTTCGATGCAGAGGCGGCGGAGGTGCTGAAATTGGCCGGTGGTGTTGAACGTCTGGAAAAGCGTGGTCGGGAACTGTTAAAAACCGATCCGGTTCTTGCCTCGCGGCTTGCGGATTGGGCCTATTATGGCGCACCGAATAATCCGCAGGCTAAAAGATTTTTTATGGATGTGTATATGCAGCGTGTTGCTGCTGAGGACACGCCTTTACAAGAAACCCTTGTTTATCTGTCAGCTGCCGCACAAGCCCGTGCAGAACTGACAGTTTTGAACGAAAAAAAGTAAAAAATTAGAACGGAAAGGGAAAGCGAGTTGTGAGATTCTTGCCGCTTTTGGGTCCAATGTGGTGGTTTCGAATTACAATCTGGAAGCGGCGGTAACCAACCCGTCATCCGCCGCTGCGGATTGACACCCCCGCCTGCAATCATTTTTTTAAATCGACGGCGGGCAGGCCTGCTTGAAAAAGGTGGGGAGCGATCCACCTTGGGATATTCTTCAGCATGAAGGCACACAATTTATAGGTTACGGCATTGACAATGCTCCAGATTTTCACGGACATGTGAACAATCCTGATTTGGTCGTTTTCTTTGTGGGCAACCAGTATATGGTGGTACCAGAACTTTTAGAAGCTTTTAAAGAAGCTAATCCAAAATACAAACGCGTATTTGCCGAGACGATTCCTCCTGGAATAGAAGAACGACAAATGGAAAGCGGTGCTCTTGTCGTGGGTAATATGATTATCGACCTTAAACCCGATGTTATCACTGCCGGAAAAGGAAGTATTGATGAAAAAGATCAGAAAGGAATGTTTAGCAAAACTGCCGATTACGCCTCAAATAAATTAGCTATAATGGTCAAAAAAGGAAACCCAAGTCAGATTAAAGACTTGAAAGATCTTGAAAGACCTGATGTTTTGGTCAGCATGACAAACCCAGAATGGGAAGGTATTGGCGCTCGTATTATCAAAGCATATGAAAACACAGCTGGAAAAGAATTAGCTGATGCTATCATGATTGATAAAGTTGGTAAAAGCACGACTTACCTCACAACGATACATCACCGTCAGACGCCGATGCGTATCATGTATGACCAGTCAGATGCTGGACCAGTTTGGTATAGTGAAGCTTTTTATCATTCAAAAATGACTGATCATCCTATTGATATTGTAACGCTGGAAGATGACATCAATGTGCAAGCAATTTATTCAGCTGGACAAATGAAAAATGCACCAAATCCAAATGCTGCAAAAGCTTTTATGAAATTTATGGTTTCACAGAAAGCGAAAGATATTTATAAAAAATATGGGTTTACCAATGTAGACTAGGTCATCAATAAAAATAGCCAGGCTTGGATGTCCTTAAATTAAAGGATTAATAAATTTAGTAAAATAACTCAATTAGCGACGCCCCTTTTTATTATTCTCATATTACAAACATGATTTAAATCATAAATAAAGTGTATTGCATGTTTTTGTCTTGCTTATGTTATCAGTAATATATTATATTTACAAGACATGTTCATGAGGTAGCGAAGGCTTATCTTCACTATATTTTGGATTAAAGAAACAGTTAATAAATACACGGAAGTCAGAGGTTTGAAGGCTTGCTTCCTAAGCTCATTAATAACTATTAATTATTTTTTGATATGGAGAATTTTAAATTTTTAGCAAAGCGTTTAGCTATTTTATTTGGAGGCATCATTGGGTTGATTGTCGTTATATTTATAGGGATTCAATTGTACCAAACAAATCCAGATTTATTCAGATATGAAGAAATTGCAGATGCAGATTGGAAGCCTAGAGACGTTGAAAATGAAATGGAAACAACATATATTATGCCTGATGTCAGATACGGCTATGAGATACTGACAGAGACACAGAAACACATTGGGCCACAAGCTAAAAAACCTGAAATGCGCTATGCCGGTAACAACTTAAAATGTACCAGCTGCCATATTGAATCAGGAAACCTGCCAGGCGGATCATCTTGGGCTGGAGTGACTGATCGTTACCCGAAATTCGGAGGCCGTTCTAATTCAACCGGAGATATTAAAGATCGTGTTAATGGCTGCATGGAGCGAAGTATGAATGGTGAAATGATAGACCGTGACTCTAGAGAAATGAGATCCATTGTTGCCTACATGGAATGGTTGGGTGACAAAATACCTGAAAGCCAAGTACAACCCATTGCTGGTTTTGCTGAATTGGAGCTCCCAAATAGAGCTGTGGATCTAAATAAAGGGAAAAAAGTCTATATGAAAGATTGCACTTTATGCCATAAAGATGATGGACAAGGCGTGAGAAATAGCGAATTAGAAGATGGCTATCAGTATCCACCATTATGGGGAGAAGATTCTTATAATGAAGGTGCGGGTATGCACAGAGTTATCACAGCCTCTAAATTTATAAAAGCAAATATGCCTTATTTAAGTGCTACAAGAGATGAACCTGTACTTACCGATGAAGAGGCCTACGATGTTGCGGGCTATATCAATAGCTTTGACCGACCGAGTAAACCAAATAAGGAAGATGATTTCCCTGACCGTAAGTTAAAACCAGTGTCAACGCCTTATGCGCCTTGGGCTGATGATTTCTCTGCTGAACAGCACAAATACGGTCCCTTCAAGCCTATTATCGAACATTATATTGAAAAACACGATATTAAGAAATCAAAATAATCACAAAGACATGCAGATCATGGCACTTTTAAAAATATCTATAAACAAGATTGTGATTTTAAATTGATGATTGACGCATAGAGAGATATCCTCTTTGAATTTGAAATTGACGGCCTTAGATTTGAAATATGTCTTATTTTTTAATTATTTTTATTAAACATTAAATTATTATTAATAATTAAGGTCATCAACTCCTATTCCAAATTTTGTAACAAGGCATAAGAAAGTTGGTTCCCTTGATTTTAAGAAGAGTCACTAGAAAAACACTTCACTTTATTGTGAGTCTTCTTTTATGCCTTTCTAACAAATGACTGTATCGCATTTTTACAAAAATCTATCTAGTCAAAGCCTATTTATTAACGACTAACCCCAAAATATGGATACAGAAATAAAATCAAAATTAATTAAAGGAGCCCTGGTCACAGGAGTTATCAATGCTGTCATTAATGGCGGTATTCAATATTTTTTCTTAAAAGATAAAAAATCCATTTCTATTTCTGTAGATTCGATAACCAATACTGAAGAAACGGTTCTGGGCACCACTGTCACTTTGGCCATTACCTTGGCCATGATATTAACCTTGGTCGCCTATTTTGGGATCAAAGAAAAAAAAGCTCCATTTTATCCTACTGCATTTTGGTTAACAATCAAACACGGCTTCTTCACCTTTGGGGTCATTACTTCCTTAGCCGTTTTATGGCAACGCTATGCAGGCACAGTTGACGTTTCATTAGTCAGTGCCCTCATTATTATCGGTGTCATTGCTGGGATTGTTTCTGGAATTGTAAATTACTTGACTTTAAAAGAATGTACTTTAATTAAAGAACATAAAAAATAAATCATGAAAAAGATCATCTATCTATTTTTACTAGTAACAGTGAGTTTCAGTTGTAAAGACGCCGAGAAAAAATCGGAAACTAAAACTACCGAATCTTCTACGCAATTATTTTATAAGGGTGAAATTCTCACTATGGCTACAAAAAAAGCTAGTTACGCCGAAGCTTTGGTGGAAGAAGATGGCAAGATTGCCTTTGTAGGAAGTCTAAAAGAAGCCGAAGAAAAATATCCTCATGCTAAGAAAATTGATTTAAAAGGAAAAACGCTTCTTCCCGGTTTTATAGATCCGCACAGTCATTTTGGAATGGTGAGCAACACGATGGGACAAGTCGATTTAAATTCGCCTCCTGTAGGAGAAGTTAAGACTATTGGGGATGTATTACAGAAAATAAAAGCCTATAAAACCGAAAACAAGATCCCTGATGGGGAATGGATTTTTGGTTGGGGCTATGATGAGAGCCAGTTAAAAGAAAAACGTCACCTTCATAAAAAAGAAATCGATTCTGTCTTGCCTGATAATCCGGTTTATTTGGTGCATACCAGCGGACATATGGGCGTTGCCAATTCTAATGCGTTAGAAAAAATGAATATTTCTGCAGCAACAAAAAATCCTGAAGGAGGAAGTATTGCGAGGCTTCCAAATTCTAAGGAACCGGCCGGTTTAGTACAAGAAACAGCGATGTATCCATTTATGGGAACGATGCTACAAATTTTACAAAAAAAGCAAGCCGATTATTTTGAAAGTACGCAAGAGAAATATGCAAGTAATGGGATCACCACTGCACAGGATGGGATGACCGACCGGAATGCCATTCAATTTTTTCAATCCCAAGCCGATGCGGGAAAATTTAAGATAGACTTGATGGCTTTAGCCGGATATACCGAATTGGAAACCAATTTAAAGGATTCCCTTATCAATTGGAAAACCTACAAAAACAGATTTAAAGTTCAAGGCACAAAAATTATTGCCGATGGTTCCCCACAAGGGAAAACTGCTTTTTTTACCGAGCCTTTTTTAACCCCGGTTGACGGGTGTGAAAGTGATTGTAAAGGACTTCCTAGCTTATCTCAGGAAACGCTGAATGATTTATTCATATTGGCTTATAAAAATGAGAATCAACTTTTTATTCACAGTAACGGCGACGCCTCAATGGATATGGTAATTGCCGCACACGAAAATGCTTGTAAAGAATTAGACCAAGCCTTGGATAAAGACCGCAGGACCATTGTGATCCACTCGCAGTTTGTGCGTCCCGACCAATTGGAGACCTACAGAAAATATAATATCGAACCGTCATTTTTTACGAACCACGCTTATTTTTGGGGAGATGTACACGTAGAAAATTTAGGTAAAGAACGCGCTTACTTTTTAAGTCCGATTGCTTCTGCAGAAAAATTAGGCTTAAAATACACCAATCATTCCGATGCTACGGTAACACCCATAGATCCAATATTCACCATTTGGACGGCAGTAAATCGCAGCTCAAGAACTGGAGAAGTGATAGGTCCTGATGAACGAGCCACACCTTACCAGGCCTTAAAAGCCATTACCACCCACGCAGCTTATGAGTTTTTTGAGGAAGATCGAAAAGGAAGTTTGGAGAAAGGAAAATTAGCAGATTTCGTGGTGTTGGATAAAAATCCGCTCAAGGTAGAGCCCGTGAAAATAAAAAAAATACAAGTATTACAGACCATTAAGGAAGGCAATACCGTTTATAAAAGAGATTAATAATTAATATAAACAGAAAACTATGGATACATCAAAACATTTTGATTTAAAAGGAAAAACAGCAGTAGTAACAGGCGGAGCAGGCGGAATAGGAAAAGCTTGCTGCGAAATGTTAGCTGCTTATGGAGCAAACGTTGTAGTTTCAGATTACGATCTGGACGCTGCTAAGGAAACTTCAAAAGCAATAAACGATAAGAGTGGAACATCTATTGCGATAGATTGTAATGTTCTTAAAGACGAAGCCTTAGTTAATTTAGTAGACAAAACTGTTGAAAAATTTGGCAGCATCGAAATATTAGTAAATAACGTTGGTGGCGGTGGCGCTGGAAAAGAAAGCCCGTACGATATTGAGGTGGAGCAATTTAAAAAAGTGTTTGAAATGAACGTTTTTAGTATGTGGCGTCTTTGCCAATTGGTTGCACCGCATATGAAAAAAGCTGGTTATGGAAGTATTATCAATATGTCTTCTATGGCTTCCATCAACAAGAGTCCAGCGATTAGTGCCTACGCATCTTCAAAAGCAGCGATAAATCATATGACGCGTAATTTGGCTTTTGATTATGGCCCAGATGATATCAGAATCAATGCTATTGGACCTGGAGCAACAAAAACGCACGCATTGAGTACAGTACTCACGCCAGATTTAGAAAAGGCAATGTTAAAGCACACACCGATTAAACGATTAGGCGAGGCAGAAGATATTGCAGGAGCAGTTCTTTACTTCGCAGCACCTATTTCGAGCTGGACCAGTGGTCAAGTAATTTTTGTAAACGGTGGTGGAGAGCAGACTTTGGATATGTAATATTTAAAAGGATTTAAGACTTTTAGACGTAAGACAAACGCATATTTTATAGAAATGGCATTTGTTTTACGTCTTTTTTATTTCTTGAATTTAAGTTATCGCCAAGCATTTGTTGTATAAAGCATTCAGCAAATTTCAACATAAAAAAAAACAAAATTATGACAGAAGATAAAAATACCAATGACCCAAAAACCAGAAAAAAGATAATTGTTATCGGTGGAGGCCCCGCCGGTGTTCAAGCCGCCTTGCGTGCTAAAGAACTTGGAGCAGAAGTGACAATCCTAGAGAGCAACCGTATAGGTGGAACTGCCTTTAATGAAGGTCCTGCTCCCGTGCGCACACTTGCTCGAGCCGCACGCCTACGCACAGACACCACCTTATTTTCCCAATTTGGATTGGAAGGTAAAATGCCTACTGTAAATTTTGAGGAAGCAGTAAATAATTCTAACCGTGTAGCTGCCCATGCCAATGAAGTCTGGCATCTTACTAAAATTGTAAAAGAACAAGGAATTAAAGTGATGGACGAAATAGGACCAGCCCGTTTCGTAGACAAAAACACCCTTGAGCTTAAGGATGGGCGCAAGTTTAGCGCAGATAAAATTATTATAGCTGTAGGTGGAAAACCGCGTAAGCTTAATATTCCAGGTAATGAATTTGCACTTTCATTTCATGATTTATGGGGAATGAAAGAATTACCTAAAAGAGTTAGCGTGGTTGGAGGATCCGCAACGGGATGTCAATTAGCATCCATATTAATTGATTTTGGAGCTGAAGTTGATATCATCGAATTTGCCGACCGACTAACACCTCCCAGCGATATCGATATTTCCCGCAGATTGGAAACGGCATTTAAAAAACGGGGTATGAATATATTAACAGGAACTGGCTGTGATTCTATTGAAAAGAAAAATGGAAAACTAAAAGTGTCCTTTACCAAAGGTGAAAATTCAGGGTCATTAGAAACAGATGCTATATTCCTAATGGTGGGATGGCCTGCAAATATATCTGGATTAAATCTTGAAGCTGTAGGTGTTGAACTTAACGGACCTTACATAAAGGTAGACGACTATTTACAAACAAATGTCCCTGAAATATTAGTCGCAGGAGATGCAAATGGTGTAAGTATGTTTGTGCAAAGTGCAGCCCACCAGGCTAGGGTTGCCGCTCAGAATGCTGTTTTTGGAGCTGAAAAAGTTTATGATCCTCAAGCCATCGCAACGGGTAGTTTCACCGAACCGGAATATGGATCGGTTGGATTGACTGAATCTAAAGCAAAAGAAGAACACGATTGTATCATTGAGGTCGTTGACTATACGTCTTTACCACGTGCGGTAATGGACGGCAAAACAGACGGATTTTGTAAACTTATTGTTGACAGAAAAACGCAAAAGTTGATAGGCGCTCACGTTCTTGGCTCCTATTCTGCTGAAGTAATTCAAGTAGCAGCAACTTGTATAGCAGCCGAAATGACAATTCAAAATATTGCTGAGTTAGAATTAGCCTTCCCTTCCTTTACGGAAGCTATAGGTATGGCAGCGCAGCGAATATGTAGAAAATTAAGAATAGATGACAAAAAATCAAGGTTAAATAGGCATTAATTGATTAAATGAAATCTTTTTTTTGAAACTGGACGCCCAAAAATTTAATAAAAAAAATATTACAATTGATACTTGACCTTATAAAAACAACTTAGAAGCCCTACTAAATAAGAATTAAAATCGTCATGAAAATTATGGATACATAAAAATAACGCGCAATTCGGCTTTTGATTATGGTCCAGATTAAATCCATCTAAACGCAATAGGTCCAGGAGCGGTAAAGACTCTCACTATAAGTACGGTATTGACTCCAGAAATTGAAAAACGCATGTTGGCGCATACACCGATCAAGCGATTAAGAGAACCAGAAGATATTGCCGGTGCAGTCTTGTACTTTGCAGCGCCCATTTCAAAATGGACTAGCGGACAAGTGATCTTCGTAAACGGCGGTGGCCTTCAGACTTTTGATTAAATCACATTAAAAACTGCATAAAAAGAAGCCGTCTCAAAAGATAGGTTTTGTCATCCTGTCCCGAAGTGTCGGGACAGGATGACAGTTTACCATATCTTTTAAGACGGCTTTATTAATCTAAAATGAAAAGCTTAATCTAGTCCACCTTTTCGTGTCGCATCTTTAGCCTCAGGCCATTCCATTTGCTTTCCAGTTCTTGGATTCATCGGTAAGACTGCTTTCTCATTAGATGTTTTTTCAGGATCTTCACTTGCCATATAAGCCATAATCGCTGTTAAAATCACATTATTACGCACATCATCAAAGACAATTTTATCATAAGTATCTAAGTTTGTGTGCCATGTATAATTCCAATACGACCAGCTTAAAGAACTCAAGCTAAATGCTGGAGCACCTGCCGCTACAAAAGAAGCATAATCAGAGCCTCCGCCTGCTGGAGATCCTGGGAAGGTCGTTTCTATCTCTCCTTTGATCTCTTCTGGAACTGGCGCTAACCATCTATTGATGTAATCATAAGCATGTAAAAAACCTTGACCGCCGATGTTCTTCACACGGCCTGTCCCATTATCTTGATTGAAAGATGCTTGAATATTAGCAACAATTTCTGGGTGGTCTTTGACAAAAGCTCTTGAACCATTCAGTCCTTGCTCCTCACTTCCCCAATGTCCTGCGATAATTGTACGTTTAGGATTTGGGTATAATTTTTTAAGAATACGCATGGCTTCCATCATCACCATTGTTCCTGTTCCATTATCGGTCGCACCTGTACCTCCGTCCCAAGAATCAAAATGCGCTGAGAGAATGACATATTCTTCTGGTTTTTCACTTCCTTTTATAGTTGCCACTGTATTAAAAGTTGGCGCCTCTCCTAAATCTTTAGATTGTGCAACAACCTTTAATTTTGGTGTGTTACCACTTTCCGCCAAACGGTACAGCATGCCGTAATCTTCAAGGGAAACATCGACGCTAGGTATATCATCTGTTTTAGCACCAAATATTTTATTAGCACCAAATCCTTTTGACCAGTATGAAGTCACAATCCCTGCCGCACCAGCTTCTTCTAAAGCTTTAGGTAACTCTCTAGAACTGTAGCCTGTATTTTTAACACGCTCTCTCCAAAGTGCATCAGTTTCTTTCATTTCCTGCTGCATACTTTCCCATGATTCTTCAGTCGCCCATTTCTCCCAGTTGTGTGCTGGTCTTCCCGTCGGTTGAAGTTTAGAAAGCATGACAAACTTCCCTTTCACATCAGAAAGTTTACTTTTAAACTCTTCAGGACTTGCAGCTTCTGGTAAGATAATAACCTCGGCCGTTTCGCCTCTCTTTCGTGTTGATGGGCTCCACGCCAATTGCTGTCCATCCAAAGAACTCACTCTTGGCTCAACCATATCAATATGCGTGATCCCACGCTCCCAAGCGCGCCAAGTTCCATATTCTTGGTTTTCGGCAGAAATATCCCAACTTGCATATTTCTCAACAGCCCAATCATGTGCTTGTTGCATTTGTGGGGTTCCGACCAATCTTGCACCAACAACATCTATTAACTCGTGTGCAATCTCTTCTAATTTAGAGTTTTCATTGGCCTCTTTTACAATTTTGTCGACCATTTGTTCTTGTGCCTGTACATGCATTGCGCCGACCACGAGAAACAAACTCAACAGTGTTCGTAAATTCTTTTTCATTATTGTTTTTTTAAAATTTGGAAATTGAATGCTAAATATATTGAACTTATTTTGACTTTCAATTTTGTGTGTCACAAATTTTGTTTGGCGTCTTAGAATTAGGTTAAGGCAACGCTAATCAAAAGACGACTTTGTTAATTCATTCCCAATAAAACAGGATGATTACTCTTTTTATGGATTAAAAACAATATAATTTCACATGATAAACAGTCTCGTGTTAAACTTATTTTCAAACTGAGAAGTCTAATCAAACCTAAAGTTTAAGTAAATTGAAAACACTTTAAAGGTCTTATTAAGTCAAAACTTATATCAACAAACACAACTTGCAAGTTTAATTCAAAAATTAACTTTATCATCAATATTACTTAAACGATCAGCAATGATTTTAACTCAATTTATTCACAAAGAGTTAAACTAAATGTATATTAGCATTCTAAATTAACCTTCCAAAAATATTTTAAATGAAGACTATATTAGTTCCCACGGATTTCTCCCAGCATAGTGAAAACGCATTAAAAGCAGCAGCCTTAATTGCAAAGCATCAAAATGCTAATCTGGTTGTAGTTCATATGGTAGGTGCTAAAGATGCATCGCTTACAAAAAGTCAAGATCAAAATGTTGAAGAAACTTTTTTTCACATAAGACTAGCCGAAAAAAACTTTATTGAATTTTTAGATAAACCTTATTTAAAAGATATATCAGTAAATCAGATTGTAAAAAAGCATACTGGTTTTAAGGAAATAAATAATGTGATTAGCGAAAATGAAGTTTCTCTTGTAGTGATGAGTTCTCATGGAACAAGCGGTTTTCACGAAATGCTTATTGGCTCTAATACGGAGAAAGTAATACGATTTTCTGATGTACCTGTTTTAGTTATAAAACAAGAAGCTGCGACTTATAAAATGGGGGTTGGCGTGTTTACTTCTGATTTTTCAGAAGAAAGCATTCAAGCCTACAAGACTGCAAAAGAATATTTTAAAGAGTGGCAGACGGATATGAGAATGGTATATGTTAACCCTTCTGGAAGTAAATTTAAAAATAGTAGAGAAATTAATAAAATGCTCACCGACTTCTTTACAAAGGCTGGAGAAGATAATGTGTCTGGACTTAAGGATGCTGTCTCGGTTTACTCAGAACATTCTATTGCAAAAGGAATTTTCAATTTCAGTAATGATATCAATGCAGATTTCATTGTTATCCCAACACATGCGCGTAAGGGCATTGCGCACATTTTAAAAGGAAGTCTTTCTGAAGACATTGCAAATACTTCTACAATTCCTGTTCTAACCCTAAAAATTTAAACTGGATTAGATTTTCTTATTAATCAAAAAATGCGAAAATAAAACGCCCAACACTCCTACATCTACTCGCAATACCATCTTAGTAAAGACAATCTAAATTGAAACTTTTAGATTGTCTATTACAAATATGATTGATTTTTTTAGGAGTGATATTTGTACTTTAAAATACGAAGCATAACAAATTAGAAAAGTCGATATCCAAAGATTTGACAGTCCTAAATTTTGAATAACTGCTTTTTAACATCAACTGTTTTATCATTAATTATTTGAAAACGTAAGCAAATCCAAAGTTTAAGTAAATCGGATGCATTTTAAAAGTGATGGTTTCAAAATCAGATTTAAAAATATCATTAAAGCCATAACTCAAATCAGCAAAAACCCTGAGGTGGCTATAAACCTGTAAAGATCCTCCGACTTGAATACCATAAGAAAAACGACTCAGATTATCAGAAAAATCATAAGACGCTTTTGACTCACCTTCAAAAATAGCTTTCTCTCCTGTTGGGCCTCCTTCTCTTAAATAGCCATCAGATACATAGCCAGAGAAATCTTTATCCATCAAGTAAGAGACTATAAATCCAGCTGAAATTTCCCAGGGCTTAGAAAGTTTGTAAACCGCCGTTATAGGAAAGCTCAGATAAGAATTAGCCACTTCGGTACTTACTCTTCCTGTCCAATTACCAGCCACACGATTGCCATCGTCCCCTATAATTTCCATTCCGTAATTTTTGACCTTGGATTTTGCGCTCATCCCTTTATTTTCTAATCGTATTCCAGCTCTTATCCCCCAAGCAGCATTCGAATTGAAAAACCAATAGGTGGCGTTCCCCGCAATATTGAAGTTGAGTTTAGGATTAAAGCCTTCTATTTCTCGTATTTCTTCAGGTATAGGTACAGGACTAAATCCACCTATATTAACGCCGGCTCGAAGTTGGTAAACCATCTTTTTCTGCGTTGTTTCAAGCCCATTTATGGTGGTTTCTTCTTGCGCATTTATGCTATTGAGGCCTATCAGAAATAAACCTAGCAAAAATAGATTCTTGTGTTTTTTAATCATTATCGGCATGTATAAGTTCTACTTCATCAATTAATAAGGTGCTTCCTACAGCTCCACTAAATAAATCTCCACTAATACTAGAGGTGAAAACTAGCGTTAAACTATATTTCCCATCATTTAGTTTTTGTGGATCGATTTGTTTACCATCAACAAGTTCAAAAGGAATAAAGAAACTCGTCCATTCATCAGCCTCGACTCTTTCACTTTCAGGGATCCTAGCTATAGAAACAATGTTAGGATGTGTAAATCTATTGGTTCCATCTAAAAATTTGAGATCTTCATCTGTTTCAAAAAATATAGCATAGACATCCCAACTGTCTTCTTGATCTTCTTCCTCATTATCAATATTTGTATAAACTGGACCGGCTTCATATTTATAAAAACCTTTCAGCGCACTAGGTATAAAATCAATAGGGACACCCAATTTTAAACTTTTAAGTGGATCCGTAATTGAATTTGCCAAATCAAATTCACCCATAAATAAATTTCCTGCTGCGATAGGTTTACCAATCTGAACACCAAAAGTTCCAGTCGAACGCGTTGTCAATTTAGCACCTTGTCCGTCTTTTCCATTTAGCAATCTTGATGTCGGATATTCATCTGGACTTGCATTTCCACCAACAATGCTAAAGCCGACATTACCACTCGCCCAGTCCATCACCGTTTTGCCTTCACCATCAACTTCGTAAAAAACATCATATTTATCATTTTCTAATCTCACATGTTCAAAGTTGTATTCAGAACCTAAAGCAGAAATGGTGTAAGCAACTTCATATTCCTTGACAGAACCTCCGTCTTCAGAAATAACTGTATAGGTTTTTGACGTTGTGAAATTTCTTGAAGTTCCACTTTCAGGAGAAATACTTGCCCCTGGCGTTAGTTCAAACTCTGGCGCTTGATTTGACAAATCAGTATCTGACTTCACAAAGAGTTGAATACGCTTGTTTTGTATGATTGGATCTTTTTTAAGGATATCTCCATCGACGATACAAGCCGTGATATCTGCTTCTGCATTGGCTGGTTCACTTTTAATACAGGAGACAAATACACTTAAAAAAAGAATAATAAAGGGGAGTTTATAATATCGCATGATAGGCATTTTAAACAAGGTTAGTTTTATTCAAGATAGCAAAAATAAATAATTCTTAATGTCTTCTGATAAGATTTATAAGATTTGATTTCTTACTAAAGTTCTAACACATTATCTTTTTAAACATGCCTGGAATAATTGTCCGTCGATAAACCCACAGTCAATCGCTGATAAATAGAAATAAAACAACATCTACCTCCAAAAGCAAGTTACCAGCTTGCGCTTCATGCAAATCAGTTTGATTATTGAAGTTAAAAAAATAGTTTTACATCCACATTTATCAAATGATATTCATTTTTAATCTCAATTTTACATTTTCTTTAGCTTAATCTAGTCGCGTGGCATTTATCTTTGGAAGTCCACAAATACAAATGCCACTTGATCGACATGTATCTACAAGCTGATTTTAAGCTGACAAGTCACTCAATAAAAATTATAAGAAAATGAAAAACAAAGAAGAGAATAAAGAAATCGTTTTGGCTAAACATCCACAAGGCAAACCAACGCAAGAGAACTTTCAGTTAAAAACAATCGATATGCCAAAAGTCAAAGACGATGAAGTTTTATTGAAAAGCCTCTATGTTTCTGTCGATCCTGGTATGCGTGGTTTTATGGATAAGGGCAAGGACGATGCTGCTGGCAATAAGTTTGAACTTCATCAACCTATCACTAGCAGAACTGTTGCGCAAGTCATCAAAAGCAACAATCCTGAATTTCCCAAAGGAACAATTGTTCACGGTCGGTTGGCTTGGCAAAAATATATGCGCATGTCAACAAAAAATCTGGAAAAAGTTGATCCAGATTTGGCACCTATTTCAACGGCCGTAAGTTTATTAGGAATACCAGGATTAGCGGCTTACTTCGGAATGCTCAATATCGGAAATCCTCAAAATGGAGAAACCGTTGTTGTTTCTGGCGCTGCTGGTGGTGTGGGGAGTATTGCTGCTCAAATTGCAAAATTGCAGGGCTGTCAGGTTATTGGTATTGCAGGCTCTGAAGAAAAAATAGACTATCTCAAGAATGATTTAGGCATAGATATAGGGATCAATTATAAAAAAACTGATAATATGCAAAAAGCAATTAAGGATGCATGTTCTGACGGTGTCGATGTATTTTTTGACAATGTGGGCGGCGATATTTTCGATGCTGTTTTTGCACATGCCAATAGACATTCAAGGTTTGTGATCTGCGGACAAATCGCAGATTACAATGCTTCAAATCCGCCACAAGGCCCTAGGCCACAACACGACTTAATTAAGAAAAGTGCACGTATTGAAGGTTTTGTTGTTTATGATTTTAAAGCTGAGTTTGATGCCGCCAAAAAGCAATTGGCAGAATGGTTGAATTCCAATCAATTAAGATATAAGGAAAATCTTATCGAAGGATTTGAAAATATCCCTTCGGCCTTTATTGGCTTATTTGAGGGAGAAAATATTGGTAAACAAATGATAAAAGTTGCTGAGCCTGATTAAATTTTATTACATTTAGAAGTAGCACTAATTGATGACATCACATGTCCTATTTCAAAATAGTTGAAGTGAACAGTCATCATTCAAAAATATTAATTAATTAAAAACATAAGAAGATGGGTAAAAAAAGAATTTCAGATAAAATGGAAAAAGTATTGAATACACAAATGACCCGTGAAGCTTATCAAGCACAGGTCTATTTATCATATGCTTCTTGGGCTGAAGTCAATAGTTTCGCAGGAATTGCAAATTTTTTATACGGCCATATGCATGAAGAAC
The DNA here is from genome assembly GCA_030457805.1 of Psychroflexus sp. Classification (GTDB taxonomy): domain Bacteria; phylum Bacteroidota; class Bacteroidia; order Flavobacteriales; family Flavobacteriaceae; genus Psychroflexus. The sequence continues at coordinate 18,384 of JAKDUG010000005.1, read as the reverse complement.
GCGAACATATGTTCAAGTTTTTAAAATACATTAATGACCGTGGTGGCGTTGCCAAAATCGAAGCCATTGAAGCAGCTCCTGCAAATCCAAAAGATATTGGCGATTGTCTGCGAAAAACTTTACAGCATGAAATAGACAATTCAATAGAGGTTGATAAAATTGCCAATCTTGCGCATGAAGAAAAAGATTGGCCGACTTTTAATTTTGCACAATGGTTTGTCAAAGAACAAATCGAAGAAGAAACACTAATCAATGGCATTATTGATAAATACAATCTTGCTTCAACAGAAGTGGATGGCAATAACAGCTTGTATGAAATGGATAGAGATTTGACAGATGCTTCACAAGAAAGTGAAACGCCACGAGAAGAAGAGTTTTAAATCGACTCCACGACACATATTCAGATAAAAAAGGAGATTGAGTTCTCCTTTTTTTATGGAATTTAGTTAGATCTAAGAATACAGATGCTTAAAAAAAGCCTCTACTTCTTCTTCGAAGATATCGATTGGGATGCGATGAGCTAAATCCAATCGATAATTAATACTATACGCCGTATTTGTCTTTAATTTGTTTGACAAAAACGCAAGTGTTTCAGAAGGGTTAACAATGTCGTCCTTGGCTCCAAGAATGATGTGTTTCAAGCTTCGCTTAGAACTTTCGTAAAGGGGGACTTCTTGTTGGACAGAACGCCCCGCTAAGGCTGGATTAAACAACAAGGCAGATTTTTGAAATGCAGTCGCTAAATGAAATCCAGCGAAACCTCCCATGCTACTGCCAATCACAAAATCAATCTCTTGATTTGCATACTCACTTTTCAAATCAGAGATAACAGTTTTGCTTTCCTCATAGAAAATTGTAGGTGCAAAAACTTGACCGAAAGCTTCTAAGATTTCTCTTTTCTCTTGCGTTAAACTCCCATTCAATCCGTGTAGATATAATATATTCATAATGTTAACTTCTGTAGCCAAATATACTGATTACAATCTATTAAGAATTTTATTCTATTTAAAAATATTCCTGTTTCCTCCCCAAGCGATAGTTCAGATTATCCTCCCCCCTTTAAAAAGAATCCGAAACGGGATTATAATACTTGATACATCTATATTTCTGTACTCCATTGACGTAAAAATGGCATCATGAAATGACAATTATTTTTGCTCAACTAAAAAGTGGCTTAAAAAGCCTTTAATATTGCCTCAAATTTTCGCCAAATTAATTCCAGCAAAGTCTCCTTCTGTCATAATTATGTTGTTCTCTACCTTAATTTGATGTCGCCTCCATCTGCCATTAGAGTTTGCCCCGTCATGTATTGGCTGTCTTCACTCAATAAAAATGCAACCACAGGTGCAATATCTTTTTGTGGATCACCAAAATGTTTTAGAGGAATCTTATTCGCGACTTGCTCATACTGTTTTGGTTGACTTTCTTTCCATTTTGCCACGCCTTCAGTTAATGCTAAAGGACAAACGATATTAACCCTGATTTCATCTGTTGCCCACTCATTTGCAGCGACTCGACTCAAGCCTCGGATGGCTTCTTTAGCTGCAACATAACTGGCTTGATTTTCTTGACCGCTAATCGCTGCTCCGGAACCAAAGTTAACGATAGCTCCTTTGTTTTTCTTGAGTTCTGAGTAAGCAGCTTTCATGAAATTTAATGTGGCATTAAAACCTGTAGTAAATGATAAATCCCAGTCTTCAGAAGATAACTCCATAAGAGGCTTTTGTCTGGATGCGTGTGCATTATTTACCAGCCCTGTAAGTTTTCCGAATTTTGACACAGCCATTTCAACAGCTTGTTGAGCCACTTCTTTTTTAGAGACATCTCCTTTTAAAAAAGCGATTTTTTTCGAATTTACTTTTTTAATTTCTGTTCCGGCTTCTTCATCAACATCTACAGCAACAACACTTGCCCCGCGGTCTACAAAAACTTTGGTTAAGGCGCCACCAATTCCTGCTGCTCCTCCTGTCACAATAATCACTTGCTCTTTTAAATTTTTCATCTTTATTGTTTTTATAGTCTAAATTTACAATTATTAATTATTTTAACAATGTATTAACACAAATATATTAAATAGGATAACCAATCAGTTGAATAAGTGTAATTAACTAATTGTAAGGTTCTTAATGTATTTATTAACTTAATCTAACTCAATTCAATCAATTGAATTTAAAAAATTATCACAGCATAAAACTAATGCAAATAAGAAAGCCTGACACATTTGTATCAGGCTGTTCTTGGGGGGTAAAAACTTCAATTAAAACTTTATTCTAAACGACTTCTTTGAGTTTATCTACTGGTAAATCACGCGTCAACCAACCACTTCTACTTGCTGTAGCAATGGCATAAGGTGTAATCCAGAACAATGTAAATGTGTAAAAGATACTGTAAGGATACGCCCAGAATGACTCTACCCAATCGTGTTTCTTAGCATAAAACAAGGCTTGTACACTTGAGAAAATCAGAATACTAATCAATGATGAACTAATAAATAAAAGTGGATACATCACGATAAATGTCAACATTAATAAGACCATTGGGTAAGCTACTAATATTTTCAACCACTGACTTAAAAGTAAAACACGTGAACCAACTTTTGACCCTTCTCTAAAGTTGGTAAAAGCAAACCTGGTCATCGCTATATTTTCTCTCACATTACTTCTCTCCCATCTGATAAACATTTTGTAAAGATTCTTGTAACGTTCAGGAATGTTTGTATAAACATAAGCCTTACGTTGAAATAACACATGGTAACCTTGTTTTAAAATCATGTTCGTCATGGCACGGTCTTCACCGATATCTGAAGGTTGACCATTAAAGGTCTGGCTAATCCAATCTGGTAAACAATTCATGACAGCTTCTTTACGGTAAGCCGCTAAAGCTCCTGGTGTACATAGTACAGAACCCAAGGCACTTTGAGCTGAACGAACAAACTCGAAACTAAAGGCAAAACTCACATTGAGCATACGTGGAATTAATGCTTTTTTACGGTTCAGTACACGAACGTTACCAGCGACTGCACCACACTTTTCATTACCGACAAATGGACTTACCATATGTCTCAAAGTATCTGTCTTGACAATAGAGTCACTATCAACTGTGATAAAAACATCACCTGTTGCTAAATGGAATCCACGGTAAAGCGCATGTCTTTTCCCTTTGTTTTTTGGTTGTTGATAAATAGAGAGTCGATCACCTAATTTATCTTTGGCTTTTTTCATCCAGTCCCAAGTATCATCCTGACTTCCATCATCTATCGAAATCAATTGTACTTTTTCAGCTGGGTAATCACTATTATCTAAACTTGTCAAGGTCCTCCAAACTAATTCACCTTCGTTATACGCAGGGACAATAACAGTCACCATCGGTAATTCAGCATCACCCACTGGCTTGACAGCTTTGTATCTGATATACATGATTAAAAGATAGACCATAAAACAAACATGAGCAGCAAATAATGCAACTCCTCCATAACTGAGAATTGTTCCCCAGAGGCCTTGCATACGATCCAAATGAATTTCTTCAAAATATGGATAAAAAATATAGGTGGTTAGTACAGCTCCTGCTAATAAAAGCATAGAACCCAACAATATGAGAGGATTACGGGATGAAATTGATTTATCCTGTTTTGATTTATTGAAATCCTGTCCGCTTGGCTTGCTCATGTTTTCTATTTTTGGTTTATAACGTTCTGTCTCTTTATATTCAACATCGGTGCCATGAGCTAAGCGCCTGATAATCAGAAATGAAAATAATAAGGTTGTTGAAAAGTGTAGATAAAAATCAACACTTTGGTCGATATGTGTCGATACTTAATAAGAGTTATAGCATCATTCAAAAATAGTCTTGTGTCAATAACGGCATCGTCTTTTCGATATTGTATAATCGTTTTGGTTTTATAAAGATTTTATCAAACGGAAAGAATGAAAGCTAAGATGATAAATTCAAGTTTTTATAAGTGCCAAATATGATAAACCTCAATAAACTGACGCTGAGCAATGAGGGCGTTTTAAACATAAATATTTTATTTTCCTCACTGAATTTAAAATAGGAAGCACGACTTTGATTAATTTTATACATTCAAAATATAGAAAGTAATGGAAAATCTAACATTAGCACGGCTCCTCCATATAATTGTAGTTATGTTATGGATTGGTGGTGTGGCAATGGTCACAACGGTTATTATCCCAGCGGCAAAGGCAATAAGATCTCCCGAAGAAAGAATCACATTTTTCAGGAAAATAGAAAGTCGTTTTTCTATACAGGCAAAGATCACAACGCTCATCACAGGCTTGACTGGTTTTTATATGCTTTATGAAATGAATGCTTGGGATCGCTATCTCGATTATCACTTCTGGTGGCTGCATGCCATGACATTTGTATGGCTTTTATTTACGGTTTTACTTTATGTTTTGGAGCCTTTAATCTTAGAGAAGCTACTGAACAAATATGCCATTAAAGAGTCTCAAAAAACTTTCCAGATTTTGCATAATGTCCATTGGGGACTCCTTATTTTAAGTCTAATAACAATCGCTGGCGCCGTTGCTGGAAGCCATGGTTGGTTTATTTTTAAATAAAAAAACCTAGAACCTCAAACAAATACAATGATTGTAAATGCTATTTAGCTCTAGGTTTCCATCATGAAAAACAATTTTAATCAAAAGGGATTAAACGAAACACCTAGATTAAAATACCCAAGTGCATTTGGATCAAAATCTACCAAATAATTATCTTTATTAAACTTATCTCCTTTTTTAGAAATACGAGATTGTGCAATGTTCATCAAGTCCGCTTTTGCAGTAATCACAAAAGATTTATTGATCAAATATTCATATGTTATGCCTGTTTTTAATTGTAATTCTCTAAACTCATAATAACGGGTAGAGTCTAATAATTCATCACTTTTGAAATAGAGATTTGAAGAATCTAATTCTGTCCCAATTGAGAGTCGCCCTGTTTTTCCGAGTTGCGTTTGCATCATTATTTTGACAGGCAAGACCATGTCAAAACGCCAGCGCTCATCAAACATTAAACGTGAGTGGGAAACAATCGGCACAATTGGTGTTGCTATCGTTGGATCTGTCAAAGCTACCAAGCCGATAGTCCAACTGCTTTCTCGCTCTGATTTCAAAACCATTGTTGCAGAAATCAGTCCTTTAAAACGACCAAACATGTCTCCACTTGCATCCGCCATGATGGTAGATGAATAAATCATCGACTTATTAAAAAGACTTGAAAAATAAGTAAAGCTTGCGCCAGAACTCATATAGTGCAAACTTTTATGCCCTAGTTCTGTCTCATTATTATCATCAAAATCATAAGACTGGAGATGGTAAGATCCTGAGTATGTGAACCGCCATCTTTCACCGTGCAACAAAGGTAAATTGACATTGACATCCAATTCCTGTACGTTTTCTATGTAGGTCCGCCCAAAATCTTGATCAGCATATTCTGTGTCAAATTTATATGAACCCGCATTGTTGTATTCCACGTTTAGAATTCTAGTTTTTGAGAATTTCTCAGCTAAAGATTTTGAGAAAATATCTGGATTGACACTCAATGAATCTTGAGCAAAACTGGGTTTCGCAATTAATAAAAATCCGACGAGTATAAATGTGATATATTTCATGGTATGTTTTAAATGAAGAGGCAAAACTAAGTGATGTCAACCGGATTTCAGAATTAATTATACCAACTGGTATAATTTTTATACGAAACCAAAAATATCTTTTCAGCAACTTTTGTATATTGATCACCTGATTTCATGCAATTCAATTGCTTTCTAAAAGCACATCATTTCAGTTTATACCAAAATTAATTTATGAAACAAGCTATAGATGATCAAAGCAAGCAAGATTTATTTCTTGCTTTTTTATTAGAAAAGAAATACCGTCTTTACAGACACATCAGTAGTATTGTTTTTTTCCTTCTCATCTTAATCAACGCAAAGTTGTTTAAAGAATTTGAAGGAAGTTATGATCTTTACAGCACGCTGGCCCTTTTCTCTGTGATGCTCGCATTTTTCTACAGTAATATGTACATTTTAATTCCGCTGTTTTTAGATCGTAAAAAATACATCAATTATACACTTAACTTTGGCTTAATGCTGATCGTTAGCTTTATTGCGATCAAGCTTTATAACAATACTTTTATAGAACCACACAGAATCCGGACGCGAGATATTGAACTTTCACTCTTTTCTGAATTTCTCTACTTTAGCGTTCTCGCCACACCTTTTATTCTATCGTCCACGGCTTTAAAATTATTTCAACGTTGGATTCAAAACAACAATAAAATTAGAGAGCTAGAAAACAAAGCTTTAAAAAGTGAATTAAAAGCTCTTAAAAATCAAATCAACCCACACTTCTTGTTTAATATGCTCAACAACTTGAATGTTTTAATTAGAAGTGATCAAGAAAAAGCATCTCAAGTCACTATCAAACTCTCTGATTTCTTAAGACATCATCTTTATGAAAACAATATGCCTTCTGTTCTTTTATCCTCAGAGGTAAAGTTTATAGAAGATTTTTTAGGGCTGGAAAAAATTAGGCGTGATCATTTTATTTATCAGATTCAAACAGATGAAACATTTGAGAAGCAAACTAGAATTCCGCCCAATATCTTTACTGTTTTTGTAGAAAATGCCATTAAACATAGCGTAGATGCTGAGCAAGAATCAGAAATTGTTATTAGTTTTGAAAAAATAGAAGATCAACTCATTTTTAAATGTACAAATACAAAACCCTTATATATATCACCCAAAAAACAGCACGGTGTTGGTCTTGAAAATGTCAAACGCCGCTTAAATCTACTTTATCCCAAGCAACATGTTTTGACAATGGTTGACGAAAAAACAAGTTATTACATTAATTTAAAACTTCCCCTATGAATTGTATCGTTATCGATGATGAACCCTTGGCTAGAGTTGGTATGAAAGAGCTCATCAGCAATTTCTCAGTTCTGAACCAAGTTGGTGAATTCAATAATACTTCTAATGCTGACAGATTTTTGAATGACAATAAAGTTGATCTTATTTTTTTAGATATTGAAATTCCCGGTGTTGATGGCCTTGAGTTTGCCAAAACAATCGCTCCAGAAATCTTGATTATTTTCACAACGGCTTACAAAGAATATGCTGTTGAAAGCTATGCATTCAATGCCATTGATTATTTGCTCAAGCCCATTTTATTATCGCGCTTTGAAAAATCAGTAACCAAAGCGACCAAAATTCATCAGCTACTTTCTCTTAAAAAATCAGAAGTAAAAAACATCACTAAAGAATATGTTTTCATCAAAGCCGACCGGCGCTACTATAAGGTTTTATTTCAAAAGATTCTCTATATTGAAGGCCTGAAAGATTATGTTGTCATCCACACAGATAATGATAAAATCATCACTGCAATGAATCTGAAGACAATACATCAAAAGCTGCCACAAGATAAATTTATCAGAGTGAGCAAATCTTATATTGTCAATTCAATTGCAATTGAATCTTTTGATAGACATACAGTTTTTATTCAAAAAAATGAAATTCCGATTGGGAGTGTTTATCAAGAAGCCTTTTTTAAACAATATTTAGGAGAGACATTATAGAATTTTTCTATGTTATGAATTAAAATATAAAGACATGTCCAATTTTGCCGATAAAATCATTGCTTACTACCATCAATTAGAGCTGGCAGAAGAGTTGGATACCAATCTTCGCGTGATAAATCCATACCAAGACAATGTCATGGTCAGAGATACAATTGAAAAATTTTACAGGCATTTTTTTAATGATTCAAAAAAGAGACAGCTGATTGTTGGCATCAATCCTGGTCGACTTGGCGCCGGTGTCACAGGTATTCCATTTACAGATACAAAGCGATTGGAAGAAAATTGTGGCCTTCATATACCTGATGTCAAATCACATGAACCTTCATCGGTTTTCGTTTATCAATTGATTGAAAAACATGGCGGTCCCGAAAAGTTTTATCAAGATTTTTATATCAATTCAGTCTGTCCTCTAGGGTTTCTGAGGAAAAACGAAAAAGAGAATTGGGTCAATTGTAATTACTATGATTTTACTTCTCTTTTTAAAACTCTTGAAAGCTTTATCGTGACAAATCTCAAAAAACAAATCGATTGTGGTATTGATACTTCGACTTGTTTTGTGTTAGGCAAAAAAAATGCAAAATTCCTCAAACGCATCAATGCCAAGGAAAAACTATTTGATGACATCATCACTTTTAACCATCCGCGGTATATTGTGCAATACAAATCTAAACAAAGTGAAATTTTTGCTGAAGAATATGCGGTTGCTCTCCAACAAAAAACTCTCTAAAACACAAGTTCATAAAAATCCATTTGACCAATCGCTAAGCCGCCAAAGCTTATTTTGTTCATAGCAGATAAACATCTACATTTGTTCGACCAAAATTCGGGTGCAGCCTTGGCTTAAACTAAAATACAAACAGCTTATAGAACCTAGAAAACAGAAAAATCATGCAAATTAAAGACAAACATCCAGCTGACATAGCTGAGCATCTTGTTGCTTTAGATGATAAAGAAAGAGATCTTTCATTCTTAATGTTGGCTGAAAAAAAAGCTGAAGTTTTTAGTTATTTTGAAAATCATGTCAAGCAGGAAATCATCAAAGATTTTGGCGATAAAGATATGGCAGAATTGATCAATGCCATGAGTCCGGATGACCGAACCGACATGTTTGATAATTTCCCCGATGAGCTGATCAAACGTATGGTGAATTTATTAAACAATGAGGAACGTAATATTGCGCTCAATCTGATTGGTTATCAAAAAGATAGCATTGCACGATTGATGACCCCGTATTACATCCAAGCCAGACCGGATTGGACGGTTGAAAAGGTCATGGATCAAATCAGAAAACACGGTAAAAAAGCTGAAACACTCAACTTTATTTATATCGTAGATGCCCAAAATCGTTTGATTGACGACTTGAGAGTGGGTCAAATCCTTCTGGCTGAAAGAAAAACAGAGATCTCCACATTGATGGATGAGAAGTTTATTGCCATTCGTGCCAATACTAATATTGAAGATGCTTTCAACACATTTGATAAATATGACCGCTCTGCCCTACCGATTGTGACAGATAATGATTCACTTGTTGGAATTGTCACTTTTGATGATATTTTAGATAAAATGAAAGACCGTGACACAGAAGATATCCAAAAATTTGGTGGTGTTGAAGGTTTAGAATTGTCTTATATTGATACACCATGGACTGAAATGGTCAGAAAAAGAGCGGGTTGGTTAATTGTTCTTTTTATTGGGGAAATGCTCACAGCTTCTGCCATGGGTTATTTCGATGGCGAAATTGAAAAAGCTGTTGTCTTGGCTTTATTCGTACCGCTTGTTGTTTCTAGTGGTGGTAACTCTGGTTCGCAAGCTGCCTCGCTTATTATTCGTGCCATGGCTTTAAGGGAATTACGTTTAAAAGATTGGTGGTACGTCATGCGAAAAGAGTTTTTCTCAGGCTTTTTATTGGGAAGTATTTTAGGAGTTATTGGTTTTGTCAGAATCTTAATTTGGCAACAAACAGGCATCTATGATTACGGTGAATTCTGGCTTTCAATAGCTTTAGCTGTGTCTATATCTCTGATTTTTATTGTGCTTTGGGGAACCCTTTCCGGCTCACTGATTCCTTTTGCTTTGCGCAGATTTGGTCTCGATCCAGCAACAGCTTCAGCTCCTTTTGTGGCAACGCTAGTTGATGTTACAGGCATCATAATTTATTTTTCAGTTGCAGCTTTTTTCCTTTCGGGTAAATTACTTTAGCTAAGAGCTCTTCTTTAATTTTTATGTCAATGTAAATCAAATACAAGAAAAAAATGTCTATTCAGTAAAGAGAAATTTAAGAGGTTTGTGGGAAACTATACGCTAAAAGTCAACAAGTCAAAAAAGCTAAAAATCAACACAAATATTATTGCACCGGAGTCACTTAGATTACTGAATTTAGAATTAGAAAAACTGGGCACAAAATGGATTTGATCTTCATGAATTAGCTTTCCCACAAAATTTTAAGATTTATTTATGCATTCTGCAAAAAAATATTGTTTTAACTTTGTTGTATGAAATTAAAAGTCGGTAACAAACTCGGTTTTTTTCTTGTCTTTGTCTATTGTTTTGCAATAGTGCTTTATAGCCCTGCAGCACAGACAGCTGATTTCTCTTTCGTTAAAAACAAAAATCAGGAAGATCGTATTTCTGCTATCTCGGTGCAGTATTTCTTTCACCTCTCAGACTTTGATACTTATGCTATTTCAGATGAAGTCTTTAGTACAAATTTTGAAGAAACTTCTCCAAGTTTTTCATCATTTCAGGTGGTGCATGAAAATCTTCTAAACGCAAACTTTACAAGTTATTCAACACAAGCTGTCAATCTTTTGATACAGCAACGAAAATCTGATATCACCTACCCTTTCCATTGTTTTTGGTAAGTTAAATAATTCATTCAAAGAGTATTTAAAAGATACATCAACAAAGATTGATGAATCAAAACTTATCATTAAAATTTTTAAAACAAGAAACAATGGAATTAGATTTAGGAAGTGTCTTAATCGGTGTTTTGGTGATAGCTATTGCCTGCTTACCTTTTATATTAATGCACAGAAATAAAGTTCAAATAGATAAAAAACTCAGCAACCTATTGACAACTTATGCTGCGGAACACAGCTGCCAAATAGATCAATACGATACTTTACACCACTTTGCGATTGGCATAGACCAAACAAAGCAGAAAATATTTTTTTATAAAGAACAAAATGAAAATATCGTCAAGCAAATGATTGATCTCAATGAAATCAAAAAAGCAAGATTATTGAAAACCACATCAAAACCAAATAAAAAAAGTGGCGAAAGAGTTGAGCGTATCGGATTGACCTTTGAAGCTTTACAAAAAAATCAAAATGCAATCGTTCTTGAATTTTTCAATTACGATGAAAGCCCACAAGTTTATGGCGAGCTCCAAGCTGCTCAAAAGTGGTCTGCGGAGATTCAACAAAACTTAGCGCTGAAAAAAAGTGCTTGAGATCATTTAAAACAAAAAAACAGAAGTTGTCAAACAGCTTCTGTTTTTTTATAAAGCTTAGGCTTCCCTTAAATCAACCGTTTGTCCAGAAGTTAATTTCTGAGAAGTTAACAGCTTAAAAATTCGTTTGGCCACAAATTTAGGCTTGTACAATTGATCGCTTTCTTTCAAGTCTTTAAATTTTTGAACATTCTCAAAATCTTCAGCATTTGAGCTTCTGATCTGTGTCTGCATCTCAGTATCGACAACACCGGGACGAATACCGTAACAGCTAACAGGATTCTCTTTTTCACCTTGCTCCACAGCAATTGTAGCGGTCAGCATATCAATCGCTGATTTCGTTGCGCAGTAAACACTCCAACCCGCATAAGCTGATGAAGCAGCGCCTGATGAAATATTCAAAATGTGTTTTGGACATGCATAAGCTTTTCCAAAGTCGATAAACATACTTGATAAAAGAAATGCAGCCGTGATATTCAACTGTATGCTTTTTGAAACATCATCTGATTTTAAATCTTCCAAATGCTTGATGTCCCCCAAGCGTCCTGCATTATTAATTAATGTCAATGATGAAATATCACAAGTTTTAAGTTGCTCTAAAACACCTTCAAAAATATGCTCAGCTGCTGATATATCTGTCAAATCAACTGACACTTGCGTGAAGTTATCAAAGGCTTCATGACTTCGTGACAAAGCAAAAACCTTATAATTTTCTGCGGCATAATGCTCCACCAAAGCCCGACCTATTCCTTTACTTCCACCCGTAATAATAACAATATCCATCTCTATTTTTTTGAAATATAAGGTAATATATATAGAAAATAAAGCATTTAAATGGAGCTTGACAGGATCTTAACATGTGTTGAAACTGAGGAAGATCAATCAATGAAAACCTGTTAAAATACTTGATACAACTCAAATGATATAGAATCAGAGCCACCGAGTCTTTTAATAATTCTAAATTTGTGAGAAATCAAATATAATTACTCATGAAACAAATTTTTGTCTTCGTGCTTGGGTTTATTGTAACCCTCGCAACGGCTCAAGATGTGATGACTCCTGAGCAACTCATTCAACTTAAAAAAGTGAGCGGCCAAGGAATTAGTATAGATGGTCAGCATGTTATTTTTAGTAGCTCACAATACCAGATTGAAGCTAACACCTCTAAAACAAAACATTACAAAATTTCTTTAAAAGGAGGAGAAGCAACCGAAATTTCTTTTCCAGAGAAGTATCTCGAACAAACGCAGATTTCTCCAGATGGCACTTATGAATTACTGACAAAATCTGTCAAACTTGAAAAAGTAACAGGTGATGATTTTTATGAAGATGTCCCTGAATCTGATGTCAAAATTTATACAAGTTTGAATTACCGCCATTGGGATGAGTGGCAAGATGGAAAATTCAATCATGTTTTTTATAAAAAAGTCAATGGTGATCAAGAGATTGACATCATGCCAGGAGAAGCTTTCGACTCGCCAACAGAACCTTTTGGTGGATCTGAAGATTACATCTGGAATCCCGAAGGAACAGAAATTCTTTATGTCAGTAAAAAATTGAGCGGTGCAGATTATGCTATCAGCACTAACACAGATATTTATGCTTATAACCTAGAAACTAAAGAAACACGCAACTTAACGCCTGATAACAAAGGTTATGATACTGCCCCGGCCTATTCTTCAAAGGGAAATTTAGGATGGTTACAAATGGCACGTGACGGCTACGAATCTGACAAGAATGATATTGTCATTTCTAAAGATGGAGAACACATCAACTTAACTGCTGCTTGGGATGGAACGGTCAACAGCTTTCAGTGGGCTGACAATGGAAAAAGCATCTACTTTGTCGCACCGACGCAAGGGACGGTTCAGCTTTTTGAAATTAAAGCCAAAGCCAATCAAAAGCCACATCAAATCACTGATGGCCAATTTGATGTACAAGGCATCATCGGACAAAACAAACGCGATCTTGTGATTGCTCGCCAAGACATGAATCACGCTTCAGAACTGTATATTGTCAATTCTAGAAATGGAAAGATGCAACAATTGACACATCAAAATGATGATGTTTACGATAAGCTGACGCTTGGGAAAATTGAAAAGCGCATGACCGAAACAACAGATGGTCAAGAAATGTTGAGCTGGGTGGCTTATCCTCCAAATTTTGATAAAAATAAAAAGTATCCAACACTTTTATATTGCCAAGGAGGTCCGCAAGGTGCTTTGAGTCAGTTTTACTCTTTTCGTTGGAATTTCCAATTGATGGCTGCTGAAGGTTATATTGTTATTGCACCAAACCGCCGTGGTATGCCTGGTTATGGTGTTGAGTGGAATGAACAAATCAGTAAAGATTACGGCGGACAAAATATGGAAGACTATTTAGCTGCTATCGATGATATCGCCGAAGAAAGCTATGTTGATGAATCGCGTTTAGCTTGTGTTGGCGCAAGCTATGGTGGTTATTCTGCTTTTTATCTCGCTGGACATCACAACAAAAGATTTAAAAGCTTTATCGCTCACGATGGTATTTTCAACTGGCAAAGTATGTACGGCACTACTGAGGAAATGTTCTTTGTCAACTGGGATTTAGGAGGCCCTTATTGGGAAAAAGACAATGCTGCTGCACAAAAATCCTATGATGTTTTTAACCCAGTTAATTATGTTCAAAATTGGGATACACCCATCTTGATCATCCAAGGTGGTCGAGATTTCAGAGTGCCAATTGGGCAGGGTTTAGAAGCTTTTCAAGCTGCACAATTACAAGGTATCAAAAGTAAATTACTCTATTTCCCAAAAGAAAACCACTGGGTGCTTGACGGTCAAAATTCATTGATATGGCAACGTGAATTTTATAAATGGTTAGGAGAAACTTTATAAAATAAAACGCTTACAAAGCAAAACATAAAAACCTTTGAACTCAATTTTTATAATAAAATTCAAAGGTTTTTTTGTGATTAAAATCCTATTATATTTTAAAGATGTTTCATAGCCGCGTCATAGTCAGGTTCATTTGTCACTTCATCAACCAATTCTGCATAAGTGATTTTTAAATTCTCATCACAAACAATGACCGCCCGAGCATATAAGTTCTTCAGTGGGCCTTCTTCCATCAAAACACCTAGTTTTTCAATAGCGCGGTACCTAAAATCTGAAGCTGTTATTGCATTATCAATACCTTCAGCACCACAAAAACGTTGAAATGCAAACGGAAGATCAAGAGATGTAAAAACCAAAGTCACATCCTCACGGTCTTTTAAGCTATTTGAAAACTGTTTTAACTGCATGGCACAAACAGCGGTATCGACACTTGGAAAAATATTAAAAACAAGTTTTTTTCCTTTAAAATCATTTGAAGACACTTCAGTTAAATCAGTATTGACCAGTTTTAATTCTGGGAATTGATCATTAACTTGTGGGAAATGACCTTTGAGACTGATTTCTGAATTTTTAAATTTGATGTGCATAAGATATTGTATTTATGATTATATATTTTGTTTTATCTATTACTACAGAATGAAAATACTTCATTGTGAAATTAGGACAGAAAGGTCCTTTGACAAAATTACATTTTTATAAGTGCCTCTTCATGCTTTGTCGCCAAAACTAAATAAATAATTTAGATATGTTATAATGCGTTAAAAAAGCTAATTACTCAATTTTTTTTAAGATTTTAGATCCACCTATTCTAATAAAACAAAACGCATGAAAATTCTGCTCATTCACTCTAAGACCTGCAAATGCTATTTTTCAATTATCCTTTCCATTTGCTTGGTCAGTTTGATGTCAGCTCAAGATAAAGAAATTTCAACCTCGCTTTATCTAACTGCCAACACAGGTATTGTTAAAAAATCAAAAGCTAAAGAAATACTTACCGCCATCGTTAAGGCTTCTCAAGATGATGAAAATGCCATTTTTGTCGGTTTGGGAAACCAGACCAGAAAACACGGCTACCCAAATGATAAGAAAGAGAGAAAAGCTGAAGAAAAGTTTTTAGAAAACAGCTTGATGGAGCCTTTAAAAACTTTTAATGGCAAGCGTATATACATCCCTGGGTATCACGAATGGAATAAAAAAGGTAATAAGGCGATTGATGATCTAGAATCTTTTTTGCAAGATAATTCAGACAGTGAATTTTGGCCCAACGATGGTTGCCCTATTGAAAGCGAATCCCTAAGTGATGAAGTAGAACTTGTCATGGTAGATTCAGAATGGTATCTCGAAAACTGGGATAACTACCCTTATATTAATAATGATTGTGAAATCAAAACACGTGAAGATTTTTTCGCAGAATTTAAAGACGTCCTAAAAGACGAGCAAAGTAAAACGATTATCGTCGCTGTACATCATCCCGTTTTTAGTGCTTCACGAAAAGGCTTTATCGGTCGTATGGGTGGTTTTACAAAGCAAAATTTTTATTCACCAGAGTTAAATTTTTTGTCAGGACGCTTAGAAACGTTAGCAAGCCAGTTTGAAGATGTGATTTTCGTTTCTGGAAATCACCGCAATCTCCAGTTCCTCACTGATGATGGCATCCCACAGATTATTAGTGGCGCAACAGCAAAAACAAAAAAAACACGGCCTGATGAAGATGAAGGTCATTTTGGATCTGATAACTATGGTTTTGTCAAGCTCAATGTTTTTAAAGATGGGACATCAGAAGTCCAGATTTATGAATTGGACAAAGATGATGCGGCACAACTTGTCTTTAAAACTGATATTGCATTAAAAAAAGAAGAACTTGAAGAGCTAGATTATCATGACAATTCAGAATTTGGGTCACATTATAAAGCTTCAGTTTATACAGATGAAGAAACTGATGTCACCAAATTATACAAATGGCTTTGGGGTGATCATTACCGCCAAATTTACAGTCGAAAAATCAATTCACCTGTCTTGTTTTTAGACAGTTTAGGCAATGATTTACATGCCGTCAGAGCTGGTGGAGGAACTCAATCTCGCAGCTTGCGTCTTGTCAATAATGAAGAACATGAATACAACATTCGCGAATTACGGAAAAGTGCTGTTCGCTTTTTACAAACCTCTATCAAAGACCACTACATCGTCGATTTTATGAAAAATACGGTTGCTGAAGAACTCGTTCAGGATTTCTATACAACAGCCCATCCTTACGCCCCCTTTGCGATCGGAAGTTTGTTAGATCAGATTGATATTTATCATGCCAATCCAGAAATTTTTTACGTCCCTAAACAAAAGAATCTCGGTCGATTTAATGACACTTACGGAGACAAATTGTATATGTTTGAAGAGCATGTTGGCGATGAAAATAAGTCATTTGACACCTTTGGAGATGCTGATGACATTATCAGCACAAAAGATTTATACCTTGAATTGCAAGACGATAAAGATTCAAAAATAGACGAAGAATTATTCATCAGAGCACGTCTTTTTGATATGCTCATCGGTGATTGGGATCGACATGCAGATCAATGGCGCTGGGCGCTTCAAAAACAAGATGACGGCACAAAATTATACAAACCTATCCCGAGAGATCGCGACCAAGCTTTTCCTAAATACGATGGGCCACTTGTGCACATGGTGAAGTTTGGAATTCCGCTATTGCGTAAAATGCAAACCTATAAGCCAACAATCAAAAACATTGAATGGTTTAACTATTCGGGATATGTTCTTGATCAAAGCCTAATTGAGCATTCCTCTCAGAAAGACTGGGAGAAACAAGCCAAATTTATTCAAGACCAAATCTCTGATGATGCCATTGAAGATGCTTTTGGTCATTTACTTCACGATGTGCAGGATGAAAGTATAGATGACATTAAGGACATTTTAAAACAACGCCGCGACAATCTTTTACAAATCTCAAGAGATTACTACAAAGTATTTAAGAAACATGAAGTTGTGACGGCAACCAATGAAGACAACCGTATTGAAATTGAACGCCAAAAAGACGGCATCACACAGATTCAAATTTTTGAAGAAGAAGAGTTAATTTTTGATCAAAGCTACACTAAAAAAGAAACCAAAGAAATATGGCTTTATAGCCTGGATGGCGATGACGAAATCAAAATTAAGGGGCAAGGAAACCATCTGATTCCGTTAAAGATTATAGGTGGCGAAGAACATGATGTTTATGATTTTGAGAATCCTAAAAGTGCAAAGGTCTATGACTACAAATCGAAAAACAACACCTTTAAGAATGTGACTTCGAAATTCTTGACTGATTCTTATGACATCAATAATTACAACCCAAACAAACGTAAATTCACAAGCACTGTGCTACTACCATCAATTGATTACAGTGGTGATCGCGGTTTCCAAATCGGACTTCAAACCAAAATCACACATGAAGGATTTGCTAAAAACCCCTTTACAAGTCAGCATGAAATCACAGCCAATTACATGGCGCTGAGCGATGGCGTTGAGTTAGAATATAGGGGAGAGTTTGCTCATCTTTTCTACAACTGGAATTTTGGTATTGACGCTTATTTTTCGAGTGGAAATTACCTGTCAAACTTTTTCGGAATAGGAAACAATACAACATATGACAAAGATGAAGTTGATCGAGATTTCAACAGAACAAAATTAAAAAGATGGTCGCTATCCCCTGCCTTGATTTATCGAAAAGATGACTATTTCAGAGGACATGCAAAGTTGATTCTCGAGTCTAATAAGCTTATTGAAAACACTGACAGTTTCTCTGAACAATATTTTTCATCAACAGATAATATTTACGAAAAGCAACTCTACGCAGGGGCTGAAGTAGGTATCAACTACAATACAAAAGGCATGATGATTGCTTTACCTAGACGCGGAATCGAATTAGACTTAACTGCTGGCTATAAAAGAAATATAGAGAATAAATACAAAAATGAATTTTCTTATGTCAAACCAAGCATCTCTTTTGTCTATCCAATTCATGAAAGCGGTGCCGCTACCCTAGCCACAAAAGCCCAAGGCGAATTTATCATCGGGAATAATTATGAGTTTTATCACGCTGCCACCATTGGTGGAAACACAAGCTTGAGAGGTTTCAGGAATGAACGCTTTATGGGAAAAAATGCATTTTATCAAACAACAGACTTGCGCGTGGGAATTACAAAATTCAAAACAAACTTCATTCCGCTTCGCGTGGGCGTATCCGCAGGTTTTGATTACGGGCGTGTTTGGTCAGATATTGAGGAAACAGATCAATGGCACAACTCTTATGGCGGTTCTATTTTTATCAATGGATTTAATGCTTTAACAGCTAATATTGGGTTCTATAGCAGTAAAGAAGACAACCGCTTAGTTTTTTCATTTGGGTTTAAATTTTAACTTTAAAACAAATAAACAAGCACTAAAAAGACTTTTCTCGAAAAATAT
>JAKDUG010000078.1 GCA_030457805.1 Psychroflexus sp. | reverse complement strand
TCTTTAAATCATTATCAATCTTAACCCTTTTAAATATTTGTCTTTTAAGTTGTACTTTCTCTTATGCGCAAGAGCTCAAGGGAAAGTGGATTTTATCCAAAAAAAACTCTAGGCAAGTTGTAGTCATAGAGTTTACAAAAGACAGTTTAATCAATTATACTTTTGATAAACACCAAGTTACAATAGGTTATGAAGTTAGTGATGATCGCATAACTGTCGATCCTGGCTCAATCCCCCTCGATGGAAAGTATGAGTTTGTCAATGATAATCGATTGCGTTTAACACCGGATCGAGGAAAAAGTTCTATTGACTTTGTAAAATTGAAGCCAACAAAAACAAAGCTTAATGCTTCAGAAGTAAAAAACATATCTTATAAAGTAGTTTATCAAGGGAGAATGATTGATGTCCAGTTTGACAAGCTTAATGCTGATATAAATCAAAAAATTCGTTTAGATCAAATAGACTCGACTTACTTTTTGTCATTTTTTAGAAATGGGAAAAGATTAGGAGCGATGCCTATCGATCAAATAAACGCAGAAAAAATTGTTATTTACGGTTTTCCAGAAGAACCATATATGGTATCGGGAAAGAGTTACAAAGGAAAGACTTATCCAAATAATAAGCCATCAGAATCTACTGAAAACTTACCCGTTGAAGAAAAAATTATTGGTCAATGGTTTTATCGACAGATTGAAGGACGTTCTAGCTTATCAAATTGTACCAAAAAGACTTTTATCCAATTCAGGAATGATCAGGCTTTAATAATTAAACCCTTTGCAGAAAATCGAAGTAATGGGGACTGTATCGAAGGAACAAGTCTAAATGGAACTTATGAAGTATTAGAGAACAATCAAATCAAAGTTTTCCAAAATGGAAAATCAGAAATTTGGAAGATACAAGCGCTTACAAAAACAGAGCTCGTTGTAGAAAAAAACGATAGAATACTGACGCTAACAAAAGAATAGGAAAGTATAAAAGCGATTTATAAAATTCAATTTTGAGGCAAAAAAATGAGAACACAACAATCAAATTATAACAAGAATAGATTTAAAATTTAACTCTAAAACCCTTTAAAAATGAAACCAGTTCAGCTTAAATTCAAAACTATGTTATTCTTACTCGTCGTGGGTTGCACTCTGAGCAGTTGCAATAAAAAAGGAGTGCTTGTTGAAAGCCGTTTTTTGAAAGATGCAGAAGGCTGGAAAATAATAGGTGATGCTCAAGGGGGGAATGGGGAACAAGTCGAATCTTCCTATTCGCCAGATGACGGTGTGCAAAACGGCCATATTCATGCTAAAGACAATGCTACAGGAGGAACGTGGTACTTCTCAGCTCCTAAAGATTATCTTGGTAATCACAACGATTTTTATGAGGCGAGCCTCAGTTTTAATCTGTCTCAAAAGTCAGCAATGAACAGTCAGTTTAAAAACAATGATATCATTTTTAAAAATGGAGAAAAGAAGATAAGCTATCAATTTAAAAGCTATCCAGGGGAAGACTGGACCGCTTATAGTGTTCCAATTCATGAAGATAGTGGTTGGATGAAAGGAAATTTTGACAGTGAAAAACCCGCTACCAAAGCAGATATAAAAGCTGTGCTGTCTAATGTGACCGAATTTTGGATTCGTGGCGAATATGAAAGTGGAGGTGACGAAGGCAGTTTGGATGAAGTCGAAATATCTAAAAAATAAATAACCTTAAAAACCTTCTAAAAATGAAAACGTTTCAACTAAAATTCAAACCGGTATTAATCTTGTGTTTAATCGGTTTCGTCGTTGCCAGTTGTGGCAATGATAAGAAGGGTGATCAAAAAGACCCTGACGCAGACGCGAAGAAATCACAACAAGTTGATATCTCCCCAGCCATAAAAGGAAAAGATGACGTGACCAGTCTAAAATCTCAACAAGATGATAAGTCTCAAATCGCTCAGGATGAAGATGGGGTAACAAGCCCTGATTTTTCTGATGCTAATGCGGCGGCAATTCTACTGGACTGTAACTATTTTAGGGAAAATCCCAATGCCGTTTTAAAAGACAATCCAGATGCTCCGGTAGATTATATCATTCCTTGTATGACCAGAATTGACGGTAAACTGACCATTGAGCAAGGCGTAGTCATAGCTTTTGAACAAGATGCAGGTATAGATTTTAAGAAGAAATCCACTTTTAAAATGCAGGGTACTGCAGAAAAACCAATTGTCTTGACTGGGAAGGAGCAAATAAAAGGATTTTGGCGAGGTATTTACACCGAGAGCACCAGTATGATTAATACGATGAATTATGTCACTATTGATTATGCTGGGGGAAACTCAAAAGCAGCATTGAACATCCAAAATGAAACTAGCAGTTTGAGCCTTAAGCATTGTACGTTTTCAAACAGTAAAAATTATGGAATGCTTACCTATCGCAAAGTAAGTAAAGATGTCCATAATGTCGATATGAATAACTGCACCTTCACTAGGAATAAAATTCCGGTAAAGACCCAAGCGAGTCGCTTACGATTGTTTAATGATACCAACACATTTTCAGGAAACGATAAGGATTATATCGAGCTCCAAGGTGGGACTATTTATGGTGATGCGACCTGGGCTAAATTGGATGTGCCTTACTTTCTTCAAGGTAATTTCAGAATCAAAGATGGCGTGTTTACTGTAAAGCCAGGCACAGCAATTATCATGTCTACACAGAAATGGATCCATGTCGCAGAAAATGCTTCTTTGGTGATGGTAGGCACCGCTGAAGATCCTATCACCTTCCGCGGGGAACACGATGTTCCTGGTTTTTGGAAACAAATAAATGTGAGGTCTAGCAGTCCTTTAAATGAAATTGGACATGTCATCATAAAAAATGCAGGGAAAACCACAAAAAAACCTAACGGAGCTATATTCTTTGAAAAGGGCCGATTCTTGAATATTCACGATGTCGTTTTTAGTGATTGCTTTGAGTATGGACTGAGCATCTCTGATGCCACAGGTTCTCATTTGGAGCATGCCAATTTAAAGTTAGACAACACCCCAAAATTGTTTTCTGATTGGAAGGGAAAAGAGATTCCAGCCCCAAAAAATCCATAAGGCTTTTTCGAATAGAGTTGAGGAATAAACAGGAGTTGGCT
This sequence comes from Psychroflexus sp., assembly GCA_030457805.1. Lineage (GTDB taxonomy): Bacteria > Bacteroidota > Bacteroidia > Flavobacteriales > Flavobacteriaceae > Psychroflexus. The sequence goes on along the minus strand of JAKDUG010000078.1, from coordinate 6,027 downwards.
TACTCTATTTAGAATGTTTGATTTATATGTTTCCTTAAAAACTTACGGGAAAAAATGCATTATAAAAGTGCTTAACAAATTTAAAATTAAAACAATGAATAGATTCTTCAGGTTGCCTAAAATCACCAAACTTTTATTGGCCGTTTTTCTGATCAATATAGGCGTGTCATGCAAAGATGAAAAAGCACAAAAAAACCAACCAAAACAACTAGATCAAATAGACCAATTAGAAAATGAAGAAAGCTTTGCTGGTTCTAGCAAACGCAAAAATATCTGTCAATTGCTTACCGAAACTGATATTCGTACGGTCTTTAGGCTTTCTGACGCCGTAGACATTGAAGAAGATGAAACCAGAAGTGCGATATGTTCTTATGATTGGGAGGCTTCGGGTGAAAAATTCATGAGGTATTCTGTTCTATTGAATTTTGCGCGTGGGAAAAAACGCACCAACAGCCAAATCGATAAGGCTTGGGAGAAACAAAATAAAACAGTATATGAAAAACATCACCAGCAAAAAGTTCCTGGTGTGGGTGATAAAGCCAGTTGGAGCGATCTTGGGGGTGGACAACTTCGCGTGGCGAACGATGGGTATATTTTTTATGTATCTCATTCAGTGATGGTGATGCCGGGCGATGACCAGCCTAATGATACGCAAGGGATGATTGATAAAACCAAAACCTTGGCGAAACATGTGATTAAAAGAATGTAACTCCATAAAATGACCAAAAGATGAGTCTTGTTTTTCAATACGTTAAAAGGAAATACTGATGAAAACTTTAAAATTGAGGAATGTCATTTTATTAATGCTTTTCTGCACAATGATGGGGGGGTGTGTGACTTTGCAACAGCCACTTCCCGGCAGTCTTTGGGGCAGTTGGACGTTTGAAAAAACAGGTTTCTTAAACAAGCAATCAAACAGTCAGCTGGAGGATTACCAAAATATTTGTGCTAGAGAGGGAGACCGTTTACACTTTTCGTCAGATCGTCAAATGAAATTACGATGGTACGATGAAAGCTGTACGATTCATGAATATTTTATTGGTAACTATCATGTCGAGGGTAAGGTTTTATATGTTGATTTGGCAAATAGTAGGCGCTATCAAGACAGTCCTTTTCCTCCTATTACAAAATATAGAATTATGCAGATCAATGAAACAACCTTAAAGTTAGAGGAAATTCCTCGTGGTGATAGAAGCGGGCGAGATAGATCAAAACGCGGGTTTGAGCCTTTGATTTTTGTTTTTATGAAACTCGATTGAGTTTAGTGAAAATTTCACTAAAATTTAAGCAAAATGGAGCTATTGTGGTAATGATTTGAGTATGTTTTCCATCACAATATACCATAAGATACCGAAAACAGCTTTATCAATAATTACTACTTATACAGAAAATCATACTAGTTATAAGGTGTTTTATAACACAAACACAATCGCCTTTTGGTTTTTAGTCAATAATTAGTAATTTAAATATCTTAAAACCAGTATGTTATGAAAATTTATAAAAAGACAAATTTAAATATCAGCTTCATTCTATTCTCGGTAATATTTGGTTTTGTGTTTAATGATATAAGTGCACAATCCACAGTAAACACTTCAGGAGGAAGTAATACATTATCAATTGGAGCTTTTGATTATTCCATAGGTGAAATGACAGTAGTCAGTACACAAAGCAATGCTAATATCACTGTGACACAAGGATTACTTCAAGTCGAAAGTTCAAGCTTAGGCATTTCAGAAGAAATACTGTCAGATCAAGACTTAACAATATATCCTAACCCAACGACAGATTTGCTTTATATCAAGCCGTCATTAGAGGGTTCTGGGGAGCTTTCAATCAAACTTTACGATTTACAAGGACGTCGTGTTTCGGAACGTACTTTCTATTTAAAAACAGGTTTAGAAAAGCAAAAAATCGATTTGTCTTATTTACAAGAAGCAACCTATATGCTTAGTGTGGAGTTTATACACGCACAAAAAAATTATCACCAAACTTACAAGATTGTGAAATCTAGTTTATGATAATGGTTATCAATTATTAACCGATTAAATTTAAATATTATGAAAAAAATTATTTTATTTTTCTCTGTCATACTATTGTTTAGTTATCATCTTCAGGCGCAAACGCCAGAGGAATTTAATTATCAAGGTATTGCAAGAAACAACAGCGGAGACCCAATGACCAATCAAAGCTTAGGATTGCGAATTAGTATTCTTAGTGGAAGTTCAGCCGTTTATATAGAGACACATAATGTGACGACCAATAATTTTGGTTTATATACATTATCTGTAGGAGGAGGGACGCCAATTTCAGGAGCGATGAATACTGTAAATTGGAGTTCAGGAAATAAACACATTAAAGTGGAGATTGATCCTAATGGAGGAACTAATTATTCTGACCTAGGAACTTCCGCGCTATTAAGCGTTCCATACGCCATGTATGCTGCATCTAGTGGTGGCGGTGGTGGCGGAAGCCCAACAGGAATTGCAGGAGGAGACTTATCAGGAACTTATCCCAATCCATCTATAGCGGACAACACCATAAATACATCTAAATTAGAAAATGCAGCCGTTACCGGCGATAAAATAAACCAAATGAGCGCCACGAACGGCCAAATCCTGAAATGGAACGGCACAACTTGGGCAGCTGCCGATGACGAAACCGCAACCGGAGGTTCTGGTGACGACTGGGGTGCGCAAACTGTTGAAGCAGATACGAGCCTTGACGGAGACGGAACTACTGCTAACCCACTAGGCGTTGCTGACGGTGCCATAACCTCTGCAAAAATTAATGATATGAGTGCCACCAGCGGACAGGTTTTAAAGTTTGATGGGACAAACTGGGTTCCTGATACAGACGATACTGGTTCTGCCGGAACAATTTATACAGCAGGCGATGGCATTTCCATTTCAGGGTCTGATGAAATCTCTGCAGATTTAGGTACCGATATTGAAACCAGCGAATTGCAAAATGCTGCCGTAACCGAATCAAAAATAGCCGATAATGCTATCACCACAACAAAAATAAACGATGCAGCTGTTACTTCAGAAAAGATAGACGCTATGAGCGCCACCAGCGGCCAGGTTTTAAAATTTGACGGCACCAACTGGGTACCGGGAAGCGACAATAGTGGTTCTTCCATTTGGTCTGCCTCTGGTTCCGACACTTATTATAACAGTGGCAATGTTGGTATTGGCACGACCAGTCCCAGCTATCTTTTGGATATTGATGGCGGAGGTCAAACCGCGTTTTTTGCCAGTTCTGCCTCCACCTCAGCGGCTTTTACGGCTCAGATCGAAAACACAAGTGGCACCGCATTAGCCGTAGCCACGGGGACGACATTTGGTGTTGGTTCTCCCGGCACTCCTACGGCTATATATGTAAAATCGGCTTCAGGACACCAGGGCATTTTCTCCATTGCTTCCGATGAAACAGCAGTTAGAGGTCAAATAGATGGTGACGGTGATGCCATTGAAGGATGGGTTTTTTCCGGTTCCGGAAAGAGCGGTTATTTTCACGGTGGCTCCGGTGTTCTCATACAGGATGGCTTGGAAACCGATGACATCGAAATCACCCAAGAACTTCTGGACAATACCAGCTCGGCAGGTACCAGTGGTCAAGTGCTCACCTCCACGGGCAGCGGGGTGCAATGGGTAAACGCATCCGGCAACGCCGGTTGGGAACTCGATGGCAACGCTGCTGGGAGCAGCGATTTTATTGGCACCACCAATGATCAAGCCTTGCGTTTTAAGCAAAACGATGAACGTGCAGGTTTCATTTATAACACCAATACCGTTTTAGGGAAGAACAGCTTAAAGTTAAGTTCAACTGGAACTGGCAATTCAGCTTTCGGTCGATTAACCCTAAAAAATAACACTACTGGAGGGCAAAATACAGCCATAGGTCAGAGTGTTTTACTGAGCAATCAATCAGGAGAATACAATACGGCCATGGGTAATGTTGCACTCTTTTATAATGTATCGGGAGACTCCAATACCGCAGTCGGTAGCCAAGCACTTTATCAAAACACCGATGGAAGTATAAATGCAGCTGTGGGAAGTAAAGCTTTAGAATACAACACCACTGGAGATCGAAACACAGCCATGGGGGTCCTTTCTTTAAACAGTAATGAAACCGGCAGTAAAAACACAGCTTTAGGGAACCAAGCCGATGTGGGTTCTGGTAATTTAAACAATGCCACGGCAGTCGGCCAAAGAGCGTATGTTGAACAAGACAATTCCATGGTCTTGGGAAGTATTGATGGCACAAATGGGGCCACAAACGATACCAAGGTCGGCATTGGCACGACCACGCCTTCAGAAACTTTGCACGTGGTGGGCAACGGAAAATTTGAAGGAAAAATAGGGATAAACTACACGCCTTCGGGAACCAATTTTTCGTATGGTGGGTTAATTGTTGATGGCCCAGGTGCTTCAGACAACTTAACTTTAATGGCTGCCGGCACCGACCGTTTTGGGTTTTATGCTACCTCATCATTAAAACTTTATTATAACGGCAGTACAATTGGAAATTTTGATGCTTCGACCGGCGCTTATTCGGCCACCTCTGACCGGCGTTTGAAGCAAAACATAAAACCCGTGACCAGCTTGCTCGACAAGGTGAAAAAGATAAAAATCATGAATTATGATTTCAAACGCGATCCAAACAATCAAGCACAAATCGGTTATATCGCACAAGAATTGGAAAAGCAGTTCCCAGAGTTTGTGAACAAACCTGCCAAAGACCCTAACCGCGACAACTATTATACGGTCAACTATGCCGGGATGAGCGCGGTGGCCATCAAAGCCATTCAAGAACAGCAGGAAATCATCGAGGAACAGCGCAAAACCAACGCTGAGCAAGAAACCAAGATTAAAACAATGCAACAAAAATTAATGGGATTGGAAAAACGCCTTTCAAAATTGGAAAAGTAAAAGCAATCAAAGCATAGTTGCTTTAAGACAAACACGGTTTTCAACTGACCAACCCGTTTTACTGTGTTCAGAAAAGCCCGTTTATTGATTTGGACGGGCTTTTTAAATAATGGGCCTTAGGGAGGTCGGAGGTTGTAGGTTTTAGGTTGTAAAATGTATGGTAAAAAATCTACCGAATACAGTCTAAAGTCTAATAACTAACGACCAACGCCTCACCACTCATCAACTCAAAAACTCAACTCTCACCTCTAAATCACAACCCATCCGCTAAATCGCACCAGTTATAAAGTATTTCTTACCACACACACATTAGCCCCTTGCATCCCCACCAATAATGGGTACTTTTATCCCTGAGTTAACGCAAAACACCCCCGATGTAATTTTATACAAAAACTTATTCTGCTTGCTTTTAGATGTATGAACGCTCAGTTGCAACAGAACTCAAGAAATTGTTCATTATTAAAAATTTAAACGCGGTTTTCCAACTAACCAATCGCTGTTAATTGTGTTAGAAAAAGCCTGTCCATTAATTTGGACGGGCTTTTTTGTCTTAAAGAGGTAAAATTTACTTTTTAATCAATTTTTTGAAGGTGATACCTGTAGTTGTTTTAATACGAACTTGGTAAACACCAGTATTAAAGTGACTGATGTTGAGGTGTTTGTTTTTGGTGTTTAGAACCATTTTGCCTGTCATGTCAAATATTGTAATCTGTTCAATAGTTTCATTTGTGTCGATGACAACATGAGAAGCCGCAGGATTAGGATAAACGCTAAAATCGCTTGAGGCAAAACCTTTTGAGCTTAATAGCGTTTCTGCTTCTTGTGGTGTAAATGGACGTCTGTCAGAAAAACTCAAACCAAACCAAGCCTCACCATTTAGTTGAATTTCACTTAAATCAGTGGCTGTTTGCCAGTTTGAAAGATTTGTTCCTGTAAAGTGTTTCCATTGCTCATCTGACGCATTTCCAGAAGAATAATCCCCGAGCTGAACTTCTGTGACGGCAGTTGATGTCGCATTAAAACTAAAATAATCTGTATGGTTTTCAATCATACCCAAAGCTTCTTCAGCAGTTAGGCTTCCATCATACTGAATACC
>JAKDUG010000077.1 GCA_030457805.1 Psychroflexus sp. | reverse complement strand
CAAAAATCATCGCGAAGATCACAATCGTTTTCTTCATGGTTTAATTTTTTTCTCAAATATATTCACTCTTTTTAACTTTAATGTTAAATTTCAGACTTAATAGTGAAAATAACTTAGATTTTTTTATAACAGATATCTTTAGAGAGATATAGAGTTGATATAAATTCATTTTGTAATTTTACAAAAAAAAGAAAACCATGGATTTAAATCTTATCCCACGTCTCAAACATACGGATTCGAATAATTTTTTCTTATTGGCTGGTCCTTGTGCAATTGAAAGTGAAGAAATGGCGATGAGAATTGCTGAAAATATTCTGAAAATTTCCGATAAATATAAAATTCCTTTCATTTTTAAAGGCTCATTTAAAAAAGCGAATCGCAGTCGTATAGATAGTTTTACTGGTATTGGCGATCAAAAAGCTTTAGAGATTCTCAAAAAAGTTTCTGAAAAATACGACATTCCAACCGTTACAGATATACATCAAGCAGAAGATGCGGCGATGGCTGCAAAATATGTTGATGTGCTACAAATTCCTGCTTTTTTGGTCAGACAAACAGACTTGGTCGTCGCTGCGGCAAAAACAGGAAAAGTTGTCAACCTAAAAAAGGGACAATTTATGAGTCCTGAAAGTATGCAACACGCTGTTCAAAAAGTGATTGATTCTGGCAGTGAAAAAGCGATGATCACTGACCGTGGTACAATGTTTGGCTACCAGGATTTAATTGTTGATTTTAGAGGAATTCCTACAATGAAAAAATACGCATCAACTGTCTTGGATGTCACACATTCATTACAGCAACCTAATCAATCATCAGGCGTCACTGGTGGCCGTCCAGATATGATAGAAACGATTGCAAAAGCTGGTATTGTCAATAATGTTGATGGCCTTTTTATCGAAACGCATTTTAATCCAAGCGAGGCTAAAAGCGATGGCGCTAATATGTTAGATTTAAAACACTTAGACAACTTAATGTTCAAGTTAACTGAGATTAGAAAGACGATCAATCAGTTTTAAAAGACAAGCTTTATACCTTATAAAGAAGCCGCCAGAAAATTAATTTTGTGGCGGCTTCTTATTTTTATCTCAATAGAAAAGGGATTTTTTAATCAACACGTTTAACAAACTGACCATCTCTCCTGTCTTTCTCTTCACGTAATAATGCGAGTTCACGACCTGTTTGACCTTGTACAGATGAGTTTTCCTGCGCACGTCTAATCAAATAAGGAATCACATCCTTTACTGGACCAAAAGGCAAGAGTTTGATTGCATTTGAATTTTGGCGTGCAATATTATAACTGATATGATCACTCATTCCATAAAGTTGCCCAAACCAAATACGCTCATCACTGAGTGCGATTCCTTTTTGTTCCATCGTTTGTAAAGCCATATAAGTACTCACTTCATTATGCGTCCCGATAAACAGTGAAATATCTTGGATATTATTGATGCAATACCCCATCACAGCATTAAAGTTGACATCTGTGGCTTCCTTGTTCTCACAAATTGGCGTTGCATATTTTTTAGTCTTAGCACGCTTATTTTCTTTTTCCATATAAGCTCCGCGAACAATCTTAAAGCCTAATCTAAAGTTGTTTTTCTGTGCGTATTCATGAATTTCTTTAACGTATGAAAGTCGATCCCAGCGGTAGCACTGCAAGGTATTGTAGATGTAAGTTTTCTCTTTATTAAATTCTTGCATCAATCGAAAACAAAGGTCATCGGAAGCATTTTGCATCCAAGATTCTTCGGCATCGATAAGCAAACGCGTATCATATTTAACGGCAGCTTCAGCAATTTTATAAAGGCGTTCTTGAATACGGTCCCACTCTTTTGTTTCTTCCGCTGATAAGTCTGCGCCTGCAGACACTTTTTCCCAAATCACAAAACGACCTAAGCCTGTTGGTTTGGCAACAGCAAAAGGCAATTCTTTAGCTGATGATGCAAATTTGATGATCTCAATTTTGGTTTTCATTGCTTTGTCAAAATCCTCTTCTGTTTCTTTCCCTTCTACAGAGTAGTCCAGCACAGAATGCACATTTTTGGTGTACATTAATTTGATTAATGGCAAGGTTTCCTCTTGCGTTTCACCGCCACAAAATTGTTTGAAAATTGTCTTTTTCACGAGGGTTTCAATCGGTAAACGAATGGCAAGTGCAGCATTCAAAATAACCGTTGAAACAGGGACAAAAAAAGGAATGTTCATCAATGAAAAGATGAACAAAGAACGCTTTAAATCATTATCGTCTTTTAAGACAAAAGCGTGTTTAGTATCATTAAAGATCTTAGTGTCTAACATATTAAATATTTTTATATAAATATACTCATTGATTCTCTTAAATCATATCTAAAAAGATGGTAATTTTACGCCAAAATTATAGCTTATTTCCTTATGAATTCTATACAACTCAGCTCCTATTCAATACACTTCCTAGCGACTGCATATCAAGATCTTAACCAATGGATCTCAGCACATGATTTCTCTAAAATTTTTGTTTTAGTGGATTCTAATACACACAAAAATTGCTTAAAACCATTTTTAGAAGAGCTAGAAACGCAATCAGAAATTGAAATCATTGAGATCGAACCTGGTGAAGGTCACAAATCTATTGAAACCTGCACGCAATTATGGCAAACCTTAGCCGATTTAGAAGCTGACAGATCATCTTTACTCTTTAACTTAGGCGGTGGCATTGTCACAGACATCGGTGGCTTTGTGGCGTCAACATTTAAAAGAGGAATTCCGTTTGTCCATGTGCCAACAACACTCCTCGGGATGGTCGATGCTGCTATTGGTGGTAAAAATGGCGTCAACGCGGGTGTTCTCAAAAACCAAATTGGTCTCATTCAAACCCCTCAAAAAGTGATTATCGATCCGCGTTTTTTAGCAACTTTAGATCAAGCTGAAATGCGAAGCGGCTTAGCTGAAATGATCAAACACGGATTTATCGCCGATCGAGAGTACCTCGATACTTTTCTTGACTTATCCAATTTCAGTATAGAGAAACTGAACGAATTAATTGAAAGATCTGTGGAAATTAAAACGCAAATTTCTGAAGATGATCCACAAGAAAAAGGAATGCGCAAAGCTTTGAATTTTGGTCATACGCTAGGGCACGCCATTGAATCCTACGCGATGGAAAATAAAGACTTTCCTCATCTTTTACATGGAGAAGCTGTTGCTATTGGAATGATTCTAGCCTTAAATTTATCTAAGCAGACCCAAGCTTTTGACGAGAAATTGTATCTGAAATACACACAACTCATCCAAACTTATTTCTCTAAAGTCACGTTTTCTGAGAAAGCGATTACAGCGATTATCGAACTGCTCAAACACGATAAGAAAAATTCAAAAGGGCAAATCAATTTTGTTTTACTCTCTGAGATTGGCGCACCAGCTCTCAATTGTCAAGTGAGCAATGACATGATTTACACTGCCTTTGAAGCTTACCAAGATCTATAAAAAAAAGCTGTCTCAAAATATCTGTTTGTGATATTTTGAGACAGCTTCTGTAAAGTATAAAAAAACGATATCTAGTCAGCTTGCACCAACGGCTCATTCGTTTCTATAATATCAGTGGCAGCCATGTAGCGTTCTGAATCAAGAGCGGCCATACAGCCCGTCCCTGCAGCAGTCACTGCTTGTCTGTATTCACTGTCCTGAACGTCACCAGAGGCAAACACACCAGGAACATTAGTTTTTGTTGATTTCCCTTCAGTAATCACATATCCTGCATCATCCATTGTCAAAAGACCTTTAAAAATATCAGTATTCGGCTTATGTCCAATGGCGATAAAAAGACCTGTAATTTTGATCTCTTCCTTTTCTTTTGTTTGGTTATTAACCATGCGCAAACCTTCAACAACTTGATCTCCTAAAACCTCATCGATTTCAGTGAAGTATCTCAAGTCGATATTTTTTGTCTTCTCAACGCGATGTAGCATTGCTTTAGACGCACGCATTTCTCCTTTACGGACCAACATTGTCACCTTTGAACAAATGTTAGCTAAATAAGTTGCTTCTTCACAAGCCGTGTCGCCACCACCAACGATAGCAACATCTTGACCTTTATAGAAGAAGCCATCACATACAGCACATGCAGAAACACCTCCACCTCGTAGTTTTTGCTCACTTGGCAAACCTAGATATTTAGCAGTTGCGCCAGTTGAAATGATAACCGTATTTGCTTCAACCCAGTTTTTATTATCAATCTGTGCTTTATGCACGCCACCTTCTTCTTTAGAAAACTCAACCTTAGTGACCATCCCAATACGGACTTCTGTCCCGAAGCGTTCGGCTTGCTGTTGTAAATCTTCCATCATTTTTGGGCCATCAATACCTTCAGGGTAACCTGGAAAGTTATCAACTTCTGTTGTGGTTGTCAATTGACCGCCTGGCTCCATCCCTGTATAAACAACAGGTTTCATATCAGCTCGAGCTGCATAAATAGCGGCTGTGTAACCCGCAGGTCCTGAACCAATAATCAAACACTTTATACGTTCCAACTTTTCTGACATATTATAAATTTTAGACGCAAATGTAGCAAGATTTTAAAACTATTGCATCCTATTCTGAGTTGAAGATTTGTTAATATCATCAATAAATTTGATACTGAATCAAAAATGAATAATATAAATTAACTTCAATCTATTTTTAGTAGCTTTGTTAAAATATCACTTTAAAATGAATCAGAATACACTCGATAAAATCACAGAAAAATATGAAAATCTAGGAGAAAACCCAGATGCTTATTTAGAAGGTTTAGTTTACGCAAAACCCATTAATTACTGGGACTACATCCAGGTTGATACACTCCTGTCCCTTCAAAATACACGGACAGACTTCAAAGATGAATCAGTTTTTATCATGTATCATCAAATCACAGAGTTAGTGTTAAAACTAATGATACATGAAATCTCGCAAATCTGTGAAGAAGAGGAAATTACTGAAGAATTATTTATTGATAAACTCTACCGTTTACAGCGTTACACCGATATGCTGATCACATCTTTTAGTGTCATGAAAGATGGAATGAGTTTTGAAGATTACAATCAGTTTAGAATGACCCTCACGCCGGCCAGTGGATTTCAGTCTGCACAATTTCGCTTTTTAGAAATCTATGCGACGCCTTTATTTAATTTAATTAATGAAAAGGAGAAAGAAAAACTACCGCAAGAGCCAAGCATAGAAACACTTTTTGAACACATTTATTGGCAAAGTGCTGGTCTTGATAAAAAAACTGGAAAGAAATCACATACTTTAAAAGCTTTTGAAGAAAAGTATTTGGACGAATTTACCAGGTTGGCCTACCAAATGAAAGGAAAAACTGTCAATGAAGTTTTGCTTAAATTCGAATCTCCTTCTGAAAAACTAATCACTGCTGCTCGTGATTTTGACAATGCCTATAATGTCAAATGGCCAATTGTACATTTGAGAACGGCAACACATTATCTCGAGAAAAAAGGAGAAAAAAAGGCTGCAACTGGCGGTTCTGAATGGAAAAAATATTTACACCCAAAATTCCAACAACGTCAATTCTTTCCACAATTATGGAAAGATGAATCTATTATGGAGTGGCACCAAGAATCAGATTAGTCGCCGCCATAGAGCATTGTAAACGGCATCATTTTTGCGTATCTTTGTGTATATGAAAAAGTTGTTTGCTATTTGTTTTTTAATTCTGAGTGTGCACCTTGCAAAAGCGCAAGAATTTGAAGGTCGCCTTTTTGAAGAATTTGAATCGCCGCGCTTGAGCATTCTCGAGGATCCTTTTTCTGTCAAACAGCAAATTGAAAATAGTATTTCATCAATGAAAATTGATTTGGATGTTGACCCTTTTGCGTCAAAACCACAAATCAATATGGTGGCTGCTATTGAACGTAAGAAACAAAGTCAGAGTCGAAGCCTAGATGATTTTAGCTTTGTTCAAAGACAATTGGCTTCTTTTAGAGCCAACAAACCTAAAATTGATAATTCTTCTGTTGATTTATATTCTCCTTCGTATAATGAGCAACCTATTTACTCAGGATCAAATCGTGTAAAAAATTCGGTGTATAAGGATTTGGGAGATCAGTACAAGTTCAGAACAGGTTTTCGCTCTCCTTATTACAACAGATCATCCCGCAACCGAAGTCGGAATCGTTTCTACTTTGGTGCCTATTAATAAATGGAAAGTTCGGTTGTACTTCAAGTTTTAAGTTGACATTTAAACCAGCTCTATTCCTTCACCGCTGATAATTTTGATCTGCTTGTTTTTATACAAACTCCCGATCGCTTTCTTAAAGGCTTTTTTACTGAGGTTAAAGCTTTGATAGATCAATTCAGGATGTGATTTATCATGAATACCTATAAATCCATCTTCAGTGGCTTCCAGTTTATTCAAAATCAGTGCTGCGTTTGGCTCTATACTTTTGTATCCAAACTTCTGAAGTGTCACATCAATTTTAGAATCTTTTCTGGTTTTTCTAATATAACCCCTTAAGCGATCTCCTGTTTTTAAGTCTTTATAAACCTCGTCGTTATAAAGTAAACCGCTGTGTATTTCGTTGATAATTAAATTATAGCCCAACTCCGTTTTATTGGTCACAATCAAATCGACTTCATCAAACTCTTCAACGGTTAGCACTGAATTGTCAACAAACTTATTGACTCGACTCGAGGCTACTAAACGATTTGTTTCCTCATCTAAATAACAAAAAACAAGATATTTTTCGCCTACATTCATTTTATAAGCTTGCTCGATATAAGGAACAAACAAATGTTTTTCAAGTCCCCAATCTAAGAAAGCACCATGCGCACTGACATCTACACATTCAAGCATCGCAAATTCGTCCAACATTATTTTTGGCTCTAAATTTGTCGCGACTGGACGCTCATCAAAATCTAAATAGACAAAGACCTCAAGTTCATCACCAATTTCAAAGATTTCAGGTTTGTATTTATTAGGCAATAAAACCTCATCCCCTGCTTTGTTTGTCAAAAACAAACCTGGTGGTGTATCGCGATCAATGCTCAATTGATGTTTTATTCCTAACTCTAACATGCTCTAATTTTTGCTGCAAAGTTAGGATAAAAGTATCATTTAATCGCTAATATTAAGCATCAAAAGCTTGTACAAGGTCATTAAAGTAATTGAGTAGGATTTCATCATTGACTTCAGTTGGTGTCATGATCTCCATGATTTGCGGCTTGTCATTACTCGAGAAAAATCCAGGAAGCTTCTCTTCTAAAGCATCCATACTTTCAATTTTTGTATAACCTAAACCATACATCTGACTCAGCGGCTCCGCTGTGAGTTCATGTCGTGTTTCAAAATAACTTTGAAAATACGCCTGGTCTTTATCGCCTGGTAGAATTCTGAAAATTCCTCCCCCAGAATTATTGATGATAATAATTTTAAAATGAGCTGGGATATATTGGTTCCACAAGGCATTTGAGTCGTAAAAGAAACTCAAATCTCCTGTGATAAGCGTTGTTGGTTGCTGGCTTGCCACCGCAAACCCAACTGCAGTTGATGTACTGCCATCAATTCCGCTCGTCCCGCGATTAGAAAAAGCATTTATCGGTTTTGGAGAGTCAAATAAGTTGGCGTATCTGATAGTTGAACTGTTTGCAAAATGCACATTTTCATACGCTGGTAAATGTGTAAAAAGTTGAGAAAAAACTTTAAAATCAGTATAGGGAATTTTCGCTGTGTAAGATTCTAAAAGCGCATCAGTTTGATCTTTGAGTGGTTTCCAAAAACCATAATAAGAAGAGACCACATCTTTCAAGTCTGCCGAAACAAGATCAAAAAAAGAATTAACACGCGTTTTCAAGTGTTTTGGCGAACAGAAAAATGTATCCAAAGCTTGATGAGGACCTATGTGATAATGTTGTTCAGGTTTATAAGTACGTAAAAATTTTTTGATTTTTTTAGAAACAAGCATGCCTCCCATCGTGATCAACATGTCCGGCTGAAGCTTCTCAAAAAGCACATCTTTGCGTGTCGATTTCTCAATGGGTGCGAGAATAGAATCTATACTTTGGAAAAAATTCTGATGAACAACATTCGATGTGATTTCTGTCATCACAATCACTGACGGATCATCAGCCAATTGCTCCAAAACACTTTCATCAATTTGAGTTGCGTGATTGACGCCTATCAAAACCAATTTCCGTTCAGCTGAATTCCAATCCTTGACAAAGTCATCTTTTGCATCAAGCACTTCTTTTTTATTAATCTGAACGGCTTCCAGCTGTTCTTTTACCTCTGGAAAAAGTGCTGATTCTGTATTGTAAAGCGGCTCATCAAAAGCGGCATTAATGTGTATTGGCATAGATTTCTCAAGGCATTGCGTCATCGCTTGTCGCAACTTGTCAGCATTAAAAGAAAGTGGTGATTTTGTCGGGTCTTGGCATGTATCATCTTTTAGATTCACTGCATAACACACATGTTTTTGAAAAAAATTCTCTTGCTGAATAGTTTGCCCATCACCAATATCAATCAAATATTTTGGACGATCTGCAGAAATAACAACTAATGGTATATTGCTGTAATAAGCCTCCGTCACAGCGGGATAATAATTTGCAATTGCCGAGCCCGAAGTACAAACAACCGCAACGGGTTTTCCTTTTTTCTGTGCCATTCCTAAAGCAAAAAAAGCAGCACAGCGCTCATCAACTATGCTATAGGCTTGAATGGATTGATCATTTGAAAAACCGATTGTTAAAGCTGCATTTCGCGATCCTGGAGAAATCACAACATCTAAAATACCATAGCGTTTGCAATATTCCACAATTAATTGTGCGCTGGGAATGGAAGAAAATATCTGACTCATCATAAATACAAAGGTAATTGGGTAAAATGAAATGCCAACACATTCCATCACTTCTTAGAGTACTTTTAACATGGTTTGAGACTTATTTTGGGTTTCCTCCCACTCATCTTCAGCTTGACTTTCGGCAGTAATACCACCGCCGACATAGAGAGAAATCTGATTTTCTTGATAAGACAAGCAACGCAAATTAACATACAAATCAGATGCTTTTTGAATGGCTTTAAAAACTTGATTTTCTTGATTGCGCTGACGATTTGATCTCACCTTCTCTGATTTCCAATGCAATTCTCCCAAGAAACCAGCATAAAACTGACGCGGATAATTTTCGCTATTTAGCAAAAATTGGAAAGACTTTGCTTTTGGCAAGCCACAGACCGCAGGCGTTGGATGCATGGCTTTGAGAACAGCATCAAAATCTTCAAGCTGAATCTGAGCAGAAATCTCTGTCAGTAAATGAATTAGATCACCTGCT
>JAKDUG010000076.1 GCA_030457805.1 Psychroflexus sp. | reverse complement strand
CCATCTTTATTTTTGGTAAAAACAATCAGCTGATCTTCTTTTAAAAATTCATCAGCAATCTGCGTTGCCTCTTGTAAATAGCCGCCCGTATTATTTCGCAAGTCAAGCACAATAGACTTAATTTTCTCCTGTGGCATTTTCTGCATGCGCCCCTTAAACTCACTGTATGTTGTCTCTGAAAAACGATTGATTTTCACATAGGCCGTTGTGTCGTTTAGCAGATAAGTGGCATCGACACTTTTAAGTGGAACTTGATCTCTTTTGACATCAAAGGATAACAGTTTTTCTTGATCAAAGCGTTTCACTTTTAAACGTACATTCGTGTTTTTTTCCCCTTTGAGGAGTTTTGTGATAGAATCTGAAACAACAGACGATGACAAGTCAACACCGTCAGCCTCCACAATTCGATCACCAGGTAAAAGCCCGGCTTTGTCACTTGGTCCATTTTCGATGGTTCTGATCACCGCTAAACTATCACCGATGTGATAAAAACTGACCCCAATACCTACAAATCCGCCGCGCATTTCATCGTGAACAAGACTGTATTCTTGCTGAGAAATATAACTAGAATGTGGATCTAACTGGTCCAAAACTGACTTTAGTGTCAGTTCAACAATGCTATCTGTATTGACCTCATCGACATAAGACTCGTCGATGTAATCAATAAATTTTGTGAATTTTTGTTTACTTGAGCTTTTGTATTCCTTTTGATCGGGAAAATTCAAATTTTGTCCCATATACATCCCAAGCACAATAGCGAGTGCAACAATAATAGGAAGATATGTTTTTAAAGAAAACTTCATGCTTCAAGATTCTGGACTTGTTGAATTTCAACGCCTGCTCTTTCGAGAAATGCCAATCCAGCATTATCTTTATAGGATTTTTGAAAAACCACGCGCTTGATTCCGGATTGATGAATCAATTTACTACATTCTTTGCAAGGCGACAAAGTAATATAAAGTGTTGCATCACGACAGGATTGTGTTGAGCCTGCCACTTTCAGAATGGCATTTGCCTCGGCGTGCAAAACATACCATTTTGTGATATGTGCATCATCCTCACACACATTTTCAAAACCCGATGGCGTACCATTATAGCCATCAGAAATTATCATGCGATCTTTGACAATCAGTGCGCCTACTTTCTTGCGTTCACAGTGAGATAATTTCCCCCATTCACGTGCAATTCGGAGATAAGCTTTATCAAATTTTAATTGTTTTTGATCAATCATGGTGATACATTCATTTCATTAAAAAAACCAATTTTCAGCCAAAATAGGAAGCGTTAATCCTAAAACAACTGAAGAAATTATCAAAACCCAATCGCGTTTTGAGTAGCGCAAAACATTTTGAAAAATTGCAGATAGTAAAAGGATTCCCAGGACAACGACAACTTGTGAAGCCTCAATTCCTAAAGCAAACTCAACTAACATTAATAGAAGATCAGAGGTTCCTTGTGATAACATATTGAAATATGTGGAAAACCCAAATCCGTGAACTAGACCAAAAAACAAAGTGATCAGATAAAGGAAAATAGAACGTGAAGAGACCTTATTCCTCCCCACGGTCATCATATTATAAAACGCCGTGAAAATGATACTCACCGGAATTAAAAACTCGATCAGGTCTCCGTCAATAGCCATCACTTGGTAGGCAGCAAGTAGAAGTGAAACGCTATGCCCTATGGTAAAGATCGTGACTAATCCGAGAATTCTCTTCCATTGTTTGATAGAGTATGCAGCAACTAAAACTGCGATAAATAAAACGTGATCATAGGCTGTCACGTCTAAAACATGTTCAAATCCTAGTTTAAAATACAACCAAAAATCTGCCATTCCTTCACTTTTAATTTAAGAAACGTAAATGTAATTAAATTCAAGGATTTAGGTTGTTTTAAACTTAAAAATCAATTTTTCAAAATTGATTTTTAAAATTAGAAGATTATCCTTAAATTTGCCGGCAACGGGGGATTAGCTCAGCTGGCTAGAGCGTTTGGCTGGCAGCCAAAAGGTCATCGGTTCGACTCCGATATTCTCCACATCTTAAACTGATAAAAGAGCAAATCTGCCACAGATTTGCTCTTTTTTTATGGCTAGGCTTTTATAGAGTGATTTCTTAAAACTCAAAAAGTAAACTTCAGACTTAATAGAAATTGCGAAGGCCTTAAGCGATACGTACTCTGTACATATGAAAAATCAGTATTTGAAACCCGTACAAACTCATCGGTGTTTAAGACATTGTTCCAACTCGCTTCCAGATCTATTCCCGTATTCTCAAAGGTGTATTGATAATTGAAATTTAAAAAATAATTCTCTCGGCTCGCTTGGGAAATATTATTAAAATAAGATTCTGTATTTATACTCAAAAACTGGTTTCCAGAGAGGTATAAAAATAAATCTAACTTGTGTTGTTGCGTCTTTATCTCATTAAAATCCTGTGCTGCAAAACCTGTTTGTAAAAAACTGAAAATCCCAGTATAACTCACACTCAACCAATTGGTTATTTCTGATTCTATATTAAGATTAAAACTCAAATCTTGATTTTTGACGTCAGCCAGGTTTCCGTTTAATAATTGTTCTCGGTTGGAAAGCACATATCTACTTCCTAAACTAAGTGTCGTATTCAGTTGACTAAAATATTGACTGCCCTTGACATTCAGTCGATGAGAATTAGAAAAATTCCTCCGCTCTATCGCTTCAAAAATAGTCCCTGCGTTTTGACCAATTTGATTACTGTACAATAAATTTCGTTTTGTTCTTCCAAAGGAATAAGAAAGGTTGGTAAAAAGAGATTCTAATGGGTTTCTAAACTTTAAACGCCAACTATAATTTTGACTTGAATTTGCGGGTAAAGGTGAGTTGTAACGTTGGAGATTTCGGTAATTATTCAGGATAAATCCATTATAAATACGCTTCATATCTCCAAAATTTTTACTGAAATTAACCGAAATACTGGTTTCCCAAAATGACGATAATTTATTTTTGATATATAAATTAGGTTCAAAAGTAAAATGCTTGCCGTTTTTATTTGCATTGAGTTCAACACCTTTAACTCTAAAGGTTCGGTAATTAAAAGGTGTTGTCAGCCTAATATTCCAATTATCTTTTTTATAACTAAACCGACTCGTGACATAAAATCTTGAACTCAAAAAATCAAGATTGTTCTGAAAATCACTTCCTAAAATCTCGACTTCATCTGTTTCAAAAACAGTGAGATGACTGTTGAGAGACTGGTTTTTAACAGAAACGCCAAGCTCAGGCGAAACTGTAACTCCTCCGATATTTTTGGTCAAACCAGCAGAGTTATCACTAAAAAAAGTAGAAATTTCTGCCGACTGTTCCATTTTTGTATAATCCTTATCATCATTCAGCAAGTCTTCAAATTGTCCGGGTTGCACTTGCAGATTTTGATTGGCTTCGGTATAACCAGTATTCGATCTAAAAGTCACGACTTGATTTCCCACTGGTTTTAGTAATCTTAACTTATTGCGAATCACCGCAAACGGATTG
Source organism: Psychroflexus sp. (assembly GCA_030457805.1). Lineage (GTDB taxonomy): Bacteria > Bacteroidota > Bacteroidia > Flavobacteriales > Flavobacteriaceae > Psychroflexus. The sequence goes on along the minus strand of JAKDUG010000076.1, from coordinate 5,804 downwards.
GAGAGCCGTTGACCTATTTTGGAATTCCCTGTATCGATATTTCCGCGTTGTGAATTCCAAAATCCGTTGATCTCCAATTCGTTTTTTAAATAATTCTCTTCTGTATTTCTTTCCAGTATAAATTTGGATTGAAGCGTATTTACAAACAAATTATTGTTGGTATTTTCCAAAAGATCTATCGTGTCAGTTGGCGTAAAAAAACGCGTTTGGGTATTCCCCTTTTGCTGTTGGGCATCATTGAGATAGGAAACATTAATTTTTAGATCTATATCTTTTTGAAGCCGAATAAGGTAATTTGCCGAACCCAAATGCGCATTATTGTCCAGCCAGCGTTCCTGAGAAAAAGGCGGCGCTGCCAATTGCCCAATAGAAAGCCAATCGGATTTATTGATATTAAATTCCTCCCGACCAAAGTCAGCAATAGAAAAATCTCTAATCTCTCGCGAGACATCGCGACCCGTATTATTAGATTGATAAGTCACAATTGCCTGATTCTTTTTTGTAAAAAGCATAGGCGTCACTTTTGCTTTCCAAAGTAAGGGAGAAAACCCAGAACCAAGTTCAGCACTACCACTGACAGTCACTTCTTTTTTGAGTTTGATATTAAGAGAAGCACGTTCGGAAAACTCAAAGTTTTCCAACATTTTGATAGGTTGATGATTTTCCAATATCTGTACTTGAGAAACATCAGCTGCAGCAATATTATTGTTCGCAAGACTGTAGCGACCTTCCAATAAATCCAAATTTTCAATATAATATTTCCCAATGGGCTCGCCTTGATATTTAATTTTGCCATCAGACATAATTTCAATACCTGGCATTTTTTTGAGGACATCGGCAATAACGCGATCTTTTTGATCTGTGAATGCTGAGACTGAATAACTGAGCGTATCACCTCTTTGCTCTATCACTTTAGATTTTACAACAACCTCTTTGAGTTCTTCTGAAGAAGGCAGAAGTTTAATGTTTAATTGCTGATCCTCATTTTTGATTTTTCCTTGCCATGTTTTATAACCTAGATAAGACATCTTGAGAAAAAGAGAATCCATTTGTGAATTGATTTTCACTTTAAAATCACCTTTACCATCACTGATGCCATAAGCCAAAATAGTTCCTGTAGAATCTTTGCTAAGCGTCACCGTAGCGCCGCTTAATTCCTTTTCATTCTCATCACTAACTTTCCCAGAAATAACGGATTGTGAATAAACTGAAACGGCAAACAGCAGAAAACAATAAAGAAAAACTTTACCCAAATTATTCCAGTTCTATAGGATTGTTTCTTTTCATCCTCGTTTCTCTTAACTCTCTCTTTTGTTTTTTGCTGAAACTAATGCTTACCCCAGCACTTTCAACCGCTCTCATTGGGTTTTCTTTGTCCTCTTGTATTAATTGTGCTAATTCCTTCTTATCAGTCTCAATAAAATCCTTTTCTGGTATTTTTATTCTCACTGTATTTTTAAGTTTCTCAACCTCAATCAATTCAAAAGTGTATTGGTCTTTTTCATCTGCAATTTTCACAATAAGACCGGGTAAGCCATTAAACTTATATGGGCCATCTGGAATAGGAATTTCAGAAGTAAACCAGGCTGTATAATTTCTCCCTGCAAATTCAGCCGTCGCCTTTTGAACCTTATAACTTTTGTAAGATTTTGTTTCTGGATGGATTTCCCATTGAAACAAATCTTTATCAACTTCATACTTAAATTTATCCTTAAAGATAGATTGTGTCAAGCTTATTTTATTTTCAGGGATACCTTTATAAACAATGTAATCAAACTTTGTTTCAGGAATTTGTGACCTCAGCTTCATTAAACTTGCACTGCTTCTTTTTCTAGATTTATTTTTATCAGCTAATAAAGAGTCCTTCATGATTTGACCAGCACTAGCAAATTTGGAAACGCCATCAGCAAGGTATAAATACATTTTTTCAGTCTCTCTATGATTTGAGTTTCCTTTAGTGGGTTGATAATCTAATAAATATATGATTTTATAATTTACCTTTAAAGCATTATGATCTTTACTTTTATCTTGCTGTGCGTTGACAATAGATACAAGAAACATCAGTATAAAAATGTATAGTTTTTTCATCTTATTTTGTTTAAATATAAGGGTGAAAAGATTTTTAAGACTAATCACCCTTAAAAAAATTAATCACCACACCAATATTCCTCCGCAAAAGCAGCTTGAGAAACAATCTGATCTGTTGTTGTTCCACATATCTCTCCAGATTTGTCGCATGATAGACTAACAGATACGCATGTATATTCAAAAGAATCAACTGCATTTTTTCCACTAGATGTAGCAAATGAAGTTGAACTTATTGACAATAAAAATATTGTTCCTAAAAAGGAACTCTTTAAAAATTTCATAGTTTTAAATTTATGAACTCAAAACATTGAGTCCGGTTTAACATTTGTTTCAAAATGATAACATGTAAAACCAATTTACTTTACAGTCATCAAAATAGTACTGCTAGAGTTGCAACTCCCAATAGTCCATCAATCTAAATTGGAAAGATTGTCAAACTACGGATACGAACCTAAAAAAAAAAATGATACAACACCAACCAAAACGTTAAATTTTAAAATATTTCATAATTCAGGCCTCACAACTTTGACATTGTGCAAAATGCGTGATCAATTCTTTGGAAACACTTTGACTGCGTTGATAATACAATGTTTTCACGCCCAGTCGCCAAGCTTCAATAAGGAGTTTATTAATGTCCTTCACTGGCATATCAGGTGATATATTGAGATTTAAACTTTGAGATTGATCAATAAATTTCTGACGGACAGAAGCCTGCTGAATCACTTCTAAAGGACTGATTTCTCTAAAAGTTTTAAAAACCTTCTTTTCATGGGCTGACAAATAAGTCAAATGCTGTACACTTCCTTGATGTAACATGATATCATGCCACACCTCAGCTGTATCAAAACCTTTGTCTTGAAGTAATTTTTTTAAGAATTTATTCTTCCGCATAAAATTGCCTTTAGCAAGACCGACCTTGTAATAATTGCTACTATACGGTTCTATCCCTGCTGAAGTTTGCCCCAAAATAGCGGATGAAGATGTTGTTGGTGCAATTGCCATTCGTGTGGTATTCCGCAAGCCATAAGATTTGAGATGCTTGGGTTCACCATACGTTTTTGCAAGCTGTTGACTTGCTTTTAGACTTTCAGCATTTATGTTTTTGAAAATCTGTGTATTCTTCATTTTTGCGTCAAGACTTTCAAATTCAATATTATTTTTTTGAAGCCAGGCATGCCATCCCATCGCTCCCAAGCCAATGGCACGATGATTTTTAGCAAAGTTCCGCGCCTTAGCCAAATGCTTCATCGTTGCGGTTTTCTCTATAAACTCCGTCAAAACGGCATCTAGAAAATAAGTGGCCACTTGCACTGCATCTGTGTCTTTCCATTGGTCGTATAGTTCTAAATTCATGGATGATAAACAACAAATAAAGGACTCATCAGCCGAGGATGGCAAAGCGATTTCTGCACAGAGATTACTGGAATAAATCTGACGATTTTGATCTTTATAAACCTGAGGTTTATCTCGGTTGACAGTATCTGAAAATAAGATATAAGGCAAACCTTTCTCCTGCCGACTCTGTAATACTTTAGCCCATAAACTCCTTTTTTCACGATCGCCATCAAGCATCTGCTGCATCCAATCATCACTGACACACACGCCGAAAAAGAGATTTTGAATCGGATTGCCAATATTTTTAATTTCCAAAAACTCATGACAATCCGGATGTTCAATATCCAAGTAAGCCGCAAAAGCACCACGCCTGACACCGCCTTGCGAAATGGTATCCATAGCGGTATCAAAGAGTTTCATAAAACTGACAGCACCACTGCTTTTTCCATTATTTTTAACGTGACTTCCCCGCGGCCGCAAACTGCCAAAATAGCCAGAGGTTCCGCCGCCAATTTTAGTTTGTGCGATCACCTCACTCAGTTTGTCGCTGATGCCTTCAATATGGTCTGGCACATAAACATTAAAACACGAAATTGGCAAACCGCGCGTTGTTCCCATATTCGCCCAAATCGGAGAACTCAGACTCATCCAGCCATTGGCGATGAGTTCTTTAAATTTTTCTTTTAAATCAGGTCTTTTTAAATGTTGTGAAGCGGCATGCGTGATGCGCTCAACAGCGTCTTCTACTGTTTCGTTTTCCAAGAGATAGCCACGCGATAAAATTTGTTGACTCTCTTCATTTAACCACCAATATGCTTGTAAATTTTCCATCATTTCTCAATTTTAAAATAAATCATCAACCTTAATACTCTTGTCGTGTTTTGTGTATTCGACTGGTCGTTTTGCAAAGAAATCATCAAGGCTATTAGCTAAAACTTCTTCATCAAACCAGCGCATTGGCGCATACGCCTCTGACGTGATATGATAAATTTTGTCAAACTCAAGCGCCTCTAAACTATTGTCAATTCGATATTTCATAAAATCCATGAGTTCCTTTTGACTAAAAGCATCAAGCTCACCTGACGCAAAAATCCAATCGAGGATTTCCTCTTCAATCGCCATGGCATCTTTGATCAGTGCGGTGATTTCTTGAATTGTGTCGGCATCAAAAAATTCGGGATTTTCTTTTTTGATTTGGTTGACGAGATAAATACCAGCTTGCGCATGAATTTGCTCGTCGGTTGATGTCCAGGCAATGATATTACTGATATTTTTCATAATTCCTTTAAAACGTGTAAAGGATAAAATGATGGCAAACTGACTAAATAAAGACACGTTTTCAATGAGAATTGTAAAGAGTATCAATGAAAAAACATATTTCTTCTTATCATCAGCAGCGCTGTATTGCAAAGCATTCTGCAAATAATCGAAACGCTTCTGAATGACTTCGACTTCTAAAAGTTGGTCAAAAGCTTGTGAATACCCCAAAACATCAAGCAAGCGTGAGTAGGCTTCTGAATGGCGGAATTCACATTCGGCAAAAGTACTGCCGAGTCCATTAAATTCGGGTTTAGGGAATTGCTGATAGAGGTTTCCCCAGAAACCTTTCACGGCCACTTCAATTTGTGCAATGGCGAGCAAACTGCGCTTAATGGTTTGCTTTTCAGCATCGGAAAGTTGGGTGTGGAAATCTTGGACGTCAGCTGTAAAATCAACTTCAGAATGCACCCAAAAAGTTCTGTTGATGGCCTCAACATACTGCATAATATCAGGATACTCAAAGGGTTTGTAGGTTGTACGTGGTTCAAAAATACTCATGGCTATTGTTTTAGAATTAATATCTATTTAAGCCAAAAAGCAAGTTGCCTATAGGTATTGATGAATACGGGAATGTATCCACAAAGAGGATAGGGACAATTACTTTTTGTGCGAAAGTATTGTCTGACTATAGCAAGGCATTCTGGCTTATCTTAACGATTTACAGTTGCGCGACAGCTCATGATTTACACATGATTCCCCTTGTTTTCCGTTCTCAAAACGGAAGCCATAGTTAGATAATTTTACTTTATATAAGCATCAAATTTAATCAAATGATTCAAGTCAGCAAGTTAATTTTAATCAAGTATTTTTTAAAAAATGCAATGCGGTACAATCACATTCATTGTGACAAGTCAGGTCGATCTTCATACCAATCTTTAAAAGTTTTTGATGTGTGATAATCTTCTCTCAAAATATGATAAACGGCTAAAATTAAAACCAATTGACCAAAAATTGTGAGATAGAAAATCCAAGAAATTGCAATATTCATACTTGAGAATATTGAGAGCGTTATCAACAATAAAGTTGTAAAAATGAGAAGTAATATACCTTTAGATTTCATA
>JAKDUG010000075.1 GCA_030457805.1 Psychroflexus sp. | reverse complement strand
CCTATGAAATTAAAATACATCCCCATTGCCTTATTAGGTCTGATGACTTTTGTGTCGTGTGACGAGAATGGGAAAGAAAAAGTAAAAGATGAGCAAAAGACAGAACAGACTGAAGCAAAGGAAGGTTCTGAATTTCATTACAACGTTGATGAATTTGCTGACATTAAGATTTTAAACTACCAAATTCCTGGTTGGGATCATCTTTCTTTAAAAGAGCAAAAACTTGTTTATTATCTGACCCAAGCGGGTTCTGCAGGTCGCGATATCATTTGGGACCAGAACTACAAGCACAACTTAAAAATCAGAAAAGCTTTAGAAAACGTTTATACCTCTTATGAGGGGGATAAAAATTCTGAAGATTGGAGCAACTTTGAAACTTACTTAAAACGGATCTGGTTTTCAAACGGAATTCATCACCATTATTCAAATGATAAGCTTAAGCCAGGCTTTGAGAAAGCTTATTTAGAAGAGCTATTAAGTGCGACAAGCACAGAGTTGAAAGGAGAAGCTTTAGAAGTTATATTCAACACTAAAGACAGTAAGAAAGTAAACCTTGACCAATCTAAAGGATTGATTAAAGGCTCTGCTGTTAACTTTTACGGTGAGGGAATTACTGCTGATGAAGTCGATGCTTTTTATGACAAAAAGAAATCACCTAATCCTGACAAGCCACTTTCATTTGGATTAAATTCAAAATTGGTGAAAGAAGATGGTAAAATTGTTGAGAAAGTATGGAAGAGTGGTGGACTATACGGAAGTGCTATTGATGAAATTATCAAATGGTTAGAAAAAGCGCAAGGTGTTGCTGAAAATGAAGCACAAGGCAAAGCTTTAGGCTTATTAATTGAATATTACCGCACTGGGGATTTACAGAAATGGGATGATTATAGCGTCGCATGGGTTGAAGCAACCGAAGGTGATATTGATTATATCAACAGTTTTATTGAAGTTTATAACGACCCAAAAGGTTATAAAGGATCCTACGAAACAGTTGTACAGATCAAAGATTTTGATATGTCTAAAAAGTTGGAAGTTTTTGAGAATAACATCCAATGGTTTGAGGATAACTCACCAATTATGGATGCCCATAAAAAGAAAGAAGTTGTTGGTGTGACATACAAAACTGTCAATGTTGCTGGTGAGGCTGGAGATGCATCTCCGAGTACACCAATTGGTGTGAATTTGCCAAACTCAAATTGGATTAGAGAAGCGCATGGTAGTAAATCAGTATCCTTAGGGAATATCATCAACGCGTACAGTCATGCTGGTGGTTCTGAGAAACTAAAAGAGTTTGCTTTTGATGAAGAAGAAGTTGAACTTTCTGAAAAGTACGGCGAAAAAGCTGATAAGCTTCACACCGCTTTACACGAAGTTGTTGGGCATGCCTCAGGTTCAATTAATAAAGGTGTAGGAGAAACAAAACAAACTTTAAAAAGTTATGCATCAACGCTAGAAGAAGGACGTGCTGACTTAGTCGGTTTATATTACTTGATGGATCCTAAATTAGAAGAACTAGGCTTAACAGATGATGCTGAAGCATTAGGAAAAGCGGCTTACAACGATTACATCCGAAATGGAATGTTGACACAATTGATCCGTATCGAACAAGGCAGTGATATTGAAGAATCACATATGCGTAACCGTCAATGGATTAGTGCTTGGGTTTTTGACAAAGGTCAAAAGGACAAGGTGATTACAAAAGAAACAAAAGACGGCAAAACTTATTACGACATTAAAAATTACGATCGTTTACGTGAGCTTTTTGCTGAATTGTTGCGTGAGACGCAGCGTATCAAATCTGAAGGTGATTACGATGCAGCTAAAAACTTAGTTGAAAATTACGGCGTTAAAGTTGATCAAGATATTCACAAAGAAGTTTTAAAGCGTAACGAAGCTTTTGATACTGCTGCTTACAGCGGATTTGTGAACCCTGTTTTGGTGCCAGAAACAAATGATGATGGAGAGATCACAACAATTAAAGTGACACATCCTGAAAACTTTGCTTCTCAAATGCTAGACTATTCAAGTAAATACAATAATTTACCTGTTGAAAACTAAAAAGTGTTTTTAACTTACCTATTTGATAAGCCCCTTTTTCATTCTTTTGAGAAAGGGGCTTTTTTTTAAAAAAAAAATAAAAGTCATCTTAAAATGATAAACTTGTCTTCAATTTTTAGTCGAATCTATAGAAAATATCAGCTTTAAATGTATCGCTTAAATTGAATTAAAAATTTCACGATGAAGTGTTTCTGAAAGTGGATTTCAGCTAGACTAAACACTTGTTAAACCTTATACTTTACAGCATTTCAAATATGTTAAGAGAAAAAGTTTGCGTTAATTTGCAAACAATTTTTTAAATTTCCTTTAACTAAAATTTAGAGCCTGACAAATGCCAAACACAACGCTGACCATTCTTTTTTTATCGCTTTACGTTATCGCAATTATTGCTTTAGGCATTTGGAATAGAAAGAGTCAGAACAGTGAAAACTACTTCTTGGCATCACGGCAACTGCCGGCGTGGTTATTGGCAATTACATTTATAGCATCGTGGTGGGGTGGAGGCTCAGCAATTGATCTTGTCGATCATGCACATAAAAATGGTTTGAGTTCTTTTTGGATTTATGGCGTTCCGGTTTTAATCGCTACAGCTCTGCTGTTTCTTTTTGCTAAAGGTATTCGGAATATCGGTAAAATTTCTCAACCACAATTGATGGAAGCGCGTTATAACAGTACAGTTTCATTATTGTTGACGGTTTTTATTATTGTTTTTATGGTGATTGCTTCCGCGGTACAAGTCATTGTGATAGGAAAGTTTTTTCAAGCTTTCTTTGATATGAGTTATGCCTCTGGGGCTGTTTTGGGAACTTTGATTGTATTGGTTTATTCTTTGTTTGGCGGTTTTAAAGGCGTTGTGCTGACTGACTTTCTACAATTTTTATTTTTCTTGTTCACTGGTTTATTTTTGTTTTATTATTCCTACACAGCATCGGGAGGGATGGAGGCTGTCAAAGCGACTGCCGTGGCAAATGCGAATGAGGGCTACACATCTTTTTTCTCTAATGTTGCAGACAATCTAGCTTATGTCATTACCTTCGGGACATCGTGGATGATTCAGGCCAATATTTGGCAACGCATTTCGGCAGCCAAAAAAGCGACTGACGCTAAAAAAATGATGGTTATTAGTTTTATGGCATTTATTCCACTTTATCTCATGGTGACATACACAGGTATGTTTTCTTCTGTGATGTACGATACGGTACCGGAAAGTGGTATTGTACCAGATATGATCAGCAAGTTGCCAAACCCAGTGATGAGTGCCATTTTGTTTGTAGGATTAAGTGCAGCGATTATGTCAACGATGGATTCCTTGATCAATACTGGCGCACTGTCCTTAACAGTTGATGTTTATAAAAAATACATTAATCCAAAAGCCAGTTCGAAGCATCAAGTGCGAGTGGCACGTTTGTCAACATTTTTAATGGGCGCTGTTGCGTTACTAATTGCTTTAAAAATAAAATCTGTTTTAACCATATCATGGATCGGATCAGATTTCCTTACAAGTGGCGCTTTTGTGCCTTTGATCTTAGGATTTTTATGGGCGAGAGGCACGTCAAAAGCTGCGACAATCTCAATGCTGTTTGGTCTTTTGTTTTCAAGTTACAATTTGTTTGTTGCACTAGGTGTTAACTTGCCAGTTGCATGGGAGATCGCTTCTGCCTCCCAGGCCATCATCGGTGTTTCAATTTCCTTACTTCTTTTTGTCAGCGTGAGTTTCTTGACAAAAGCAGACACCACAGGTAGTAAAGCTTTTATTAAAAAAGCAAATGTTTTAAATCGATGATTTAGGATTTGAAGACGCGTAAAGTTTTTTTATACTATTTTCACGATGCGTTCTCTATTTTTTACAACGCTGTAAACCTTAATAAAAGTCTAGATTTATTTTCTTACTTCAGAAAATAACAACTCAGAGACGCACGACGCTTGGACCCAAAACTCAAGACTGATAACTCTTGACTCTGAAAATCATAAACCACTCAAATGATTTCTTTTTGGTACAAGTTGTAGGTTGAAAAAGGGAGTTTTTTTGTTCCTTTTTTTTTGAAACCTTGTTTTTCATAATAATGACAGAGCTTCGGATTTTTAGAATCAGAATCTAATCTTAGATATTGATACCCGTTTTTCTTTGCCATACTTTCAATTTTTTGAAGTATAATTTTTCCAATTCCTTTTCCTTCAAATTTCTCTATCACAACCAATGAGTGTATATATTTTGCCTTATCTGTTTTGTGTCCCCAATACAGTTTATCTTCTTCTAAAATTCTGACCATTCCTAGACATACACCATGAGAATTATCAATAAAGAAAAACTCCTTATTAAGGATTCCGTCTTCAACCCATTCTATTTTATTGAGAGGTGGATTTTTCCAATATTGCCAATGGTCAATGTTCTTCTTAGAAATTTTTTCAGCCGCCGCTTTAAATAAGCTGAGCACTTGATTCTTATCACTTATTGTTATTTGTCTGAATTTAATTTCCATCTGCTGTCTATTGTGTTTAAATTACCATCAATCAAGTATAAGAAAAGTAGAGCAGTTGTCAGCAATATTTTTGGATGTACACTGCTTATATTTTTAAAAATGATCATTTTGGTTTATACAATTATTATCTTTCAGTCTCACCAAAGCTTGCTTTGTTTTTCACAATGTGTCACTAACGCAGTATTAGATGTGTTTTAATGTTTCTATATTTGCAGACTTATTTAATCATAAAATAACGTCGCTATTGCTTTAAGTTTCTTGTGGTGATGTGTTTGATTAATAAGAATTTAGTTTCAACAAAGCTTAATTAATGAAAATGAACAAACTATTTTTTGTCTTATATATTCTAGGATTCCCACTGTTGATGAGTGCTCAAGAAGATCCAAACACGCTAAAAAAAAGAATTATTTTCATTGGAGATGCTGGGGTTAAGACACCAGCACAAACTGCTTTAATTTCAGATGCTGCATCACAGGTTATTCCTGAAAAATCCACAACAGTTTATCTCGGTAATAATATCTATCCCGATGGGATGGAACTCAAGGAAGGAAAGCAAAAAATAGAAGATGAGGCTGTTTTAAAATCTCAATATCAGCCAATGCGCGATAAAGATGCAAGGGTCTTATTTATTCCTGGCAATCGTGATTGGGATAACAGCGGAGCACGTGGTTTGAAAAAATTAAATGAACAAAAGGAATATATAGAAGCACAAAATGACACGCTTCTAAAAATGCAACCTGCCGAAGGCTGTCCGGGGCCAGAAGTGACTGAAATTTCTGAGGATCTCCTCATGATTACGCTGGATAGTGAATGGTGGCTTCATCCCTATGATAGAAATGATAAGGAGAAGTCCGTTTGTGCAAACACAACCGAAAAGGAAGTGGAGACGGCGTTGCGACAGATTTTATATCACAACAAAGATAAAACGATTCTTTTGGTGACGCATCATCCCTTTGAAAGCTATGGGAATTACGGGGGAAAATATTCATGGAAAGATCATATTTTTCCTTTGACAGCATTAAATCCAAACCTGTATTTGCCTTTGCCAGGTGTGGGAAGTTTTTATCCCTTGGCGAAAAAAGCGCTTCCCAATAGAGAGGATTTGGACCATCCATGGTATCAGGAAGTGAAACGGATGTCATCAAAAGTATTTAGAGGTTTTCCAAATGTCGTTCAAATCTCATCTCATGAAGATGGTTTACAACACATTAATAATCCTGAGAATTATGTGGCGACGCAGGTCGTTACTGGAATAGGAAATAAACCTCCTTATGTGGTTGCAGGAGAGTATTCTAAGTTTAATGCCTCCACACCTAGTTATGTCGTTGCCGATTGGCTGGCCGATAAAAGTATTCACTTTTCATTTTATGCTTATGCAGACGGAGAGGTAGAGAAAGTTCATGAATTCACGCAGGCGTATCAAGACTTTGAGAGCTGGGACAGTCCTGTTTATTCGCCAGTCACTCAAGATAGCATGACGGTTGCGATTCAGCCGAAATATGTCAAAAGAGGCCAACTTTGGCGCTCTTTAGTGGGAGAGAATTATCGCGAAGCATGGGCAACTCCAGCAAAATTACCAGTGCTTCAGATTTCTGAAATCAACGGAGGTTTAAAAATGCGAAAAATTGGGGGAGGTCATCAAACTCGTTCTTTGCGATTAAAAGATTCTACAGGTGTACAATACGTTTTACGCGGTGTTGAGAAAATACCTGATCGTGTGATTCCTGAGCGTTTTTACAGTCCATTTACACGTGAGGTTGTTTCTGATTTTTACAGCTCACAACATCCGTATTCGGCTTTGGCTGTACCGCCAATTGCTGAGGCTGTTGGTGTGCCGCATACGAATCCTGTGATTGGTTATGTTGCGCCAGATGAAAATTTAGGAATTTATGAGGAATTGTTTGCCGGTAGAGTGAATTTGTTGGAAGAATGGGAGCCACTTCGGCCGACAGACAACTATAGAAAAGGACTCACAAAGCTGGTTCACGACAATGACAACACCTTTGATGCAGATAATTTTTTAAAAGCGCGAATGGTGGATCTTATCGTTGGGGATTGGGATCGACACTACGATCAGTGGCGTTTTCACGATAGAAAAGAAGGAAAGCATAAGGATTACTTGATTGTTCCTCGTGATCGCGATATGGCAATGAATGTCACCAACGGTCTATTGGTAAGTTTTGGTAAATATTTCTTTTTAAAACCTCATGTCTATGGTTTTAGTGGAAAGCTCTTTTCACAGGTCAATCAATATTTATATAAATCAGATTTCTTAAATGCGCATCCTGCTAATCAACTTAATTATGCGCATTACACTGATATGGTCAATCAGGTTCATGAAAGTTTGACGGATTCTGTGTTAACGGCAGCGGTGAATGCCATGCCAAAAGAACTCAACGCGGATAAACAAAAACAGAGCCTAAATGATTTGAAAGAGCGTCGCGATCAATTACCGGCAGCGATGGATAAATATTATAAATTTAGCAATCGTATTGTCGATATTCGCGGAACTAATAGTAAGGAATTTATTTCAATCACAAGTTCTGAAGACGAAGATGCACTTCACGTTTTTATGCGTAAAATCAATAAACACGGAAAACTACGAGACACTCTGATGTCGAAGACATATCCGCGATCCATGACTAAGGAAATTCGGCTTTATTTAGAAGAGGATAGAGATAGCGTTTATATTGACAACACTTCATCTACCATTAAACTGCGGATTATCGGTGGTCAATCACGTGATGATAGACATAAATCTTATCATGTCAAAAACAGTAAGAATAAGGTTCAAATTTATGATTATGAAAAGGAAGTATATACTGGCGACATCGATCAACTGAAATTAAATATTTCTAAAGAACCAGCCAATACTGCTTATGTGCCAGTCAACTTATATGATGATTGGATACCTATAGCCACGGCTGGTTTTAACCGTGATGATGGATTTGTATTAGGTTTGGGTGCGAAATTTATTCAGCAACGCGGCTTCCGAAAAGAGCCCTTTGCGGCCGAGCATAGTTTAATGCTGAGTCATGCTTTTACAACAAAAGCTTTTGAAATTAATTACAAAGGTGATTGGACAGATGTGATAGGAAAAGCGAATCTTACGGTTGATGCTGATATTAAGGCACCTGAAAATACCGATAATTTTTTCGGAATAGGGAACGAGGCTGACTATATAAAAGTAGGCAATCACCACAGTTACTATCGGGCACGCTATAATTTATATAGTCTAAGAACAGCTTTGAAATGGGAAGATGAAAAAGGAAGTACATTTAGCCTTGGACCTGCATTTCAATATTACCATTATGATCCGAAGGATAACAATCAGCGATTTATACAAGATGGCCCGATCAAGTACACCTATGATCGTGATATTATTGATAAAAATAAACTCCACCTTGGGCTGGTTGCTGATTATACATTAGACAGCCGTAATGATGATTTATTACCGACAGACGGTGTTTATGGACATGCGAAATTATCAGGATACACAGGACTCAACTCTTACGCAAAAGCTTTTGTGAACTTCAAGGCGGATATCTCATTTTATAAAAGTCTCAATGCACGAAAATCAATTGTTTTGTCCAATCGTCTTGGTGGCGAAGTCACCGGAGGTCATCCTGCTTTTTACCAACATGCCTATCTCGGTGGGGGAGGTAATCTTCTGGGGTATCGCCAAAATCGTTTTGCGGGAAAACACGCTCTATACAACAACTTAGAAATGCGTTTAGCACTTGCTAATTTCGGAAATATGGTGTTTAAAGGTGAGATCGGATTAACTGGTTTTTATGATGTTGGTCGTGTTTGGGTTCCTGGAGAGGATTCTCATAAATGGCACAACGGCGTCGGTGGTGGCGTTTATTTTGCACCAGCATATTCATTGTTATTAAACTTTCAAATGGGTTATGCCGATGAAGGATGGTATCCGTATTTTTCTTTGGGCTTTAGGTTTTAATGAAGAACTAAGATTGAGGTCTTCTTGTCTGTTTTTTATATTGTTTAGATGCCGAAGGCTTAGACCTGAAATATTTTTGCAGATGTCTTCATTCCCCTAGACAACAGTTTTAACTTTGAAAATGATAGAATTACGAAGTTGACGTATAGTTATATTTTATAAAGTTAGCTACCTTTGAGGATGTAGGAGAGTTAACTGTAATAAGAAAACTGCCTCGTCCAAAAATAATAGGTTGACTAAAAATTAAACACAAGAATCCAAATGTCAATAGAAAACATACCTGAAATCTACATTAACAACAAAAAGAAAAGGCCTGATTTATTCGTCTATGATTTTAAAATGACGAATGATATTGTAAGAAGCAAAGTCAATTTAGGTATGAATATGTTTAGCTTTTTACAAGTTGGCAAAAAACAAGTTCACTTCGCAGGTACAACAGTTGCAGTCAACAAAGACCAATCTCTATTGCTTAAAAAAGGAAATTGGCTCTGGACAGAATTATTAGACACCGAAGCCATTTATTATTGTAAACTTTTATTTTTTTCTCAAACAAGACTTAAAGAATTCCTAGAGAAACACACAGAAGATGTAGCGATAGTGAAAGACGAATCTCCTTTTTTTCTTATCAGAAATGACGCATACATCACGTCTTATTTAGATTCATTATCAACCATAGGTGACGCGCCAGAAATTTTTATGGAAAATCTACTCTCTGTGAAATTTGAAGAATTAATGTTGTATTTACTTCAAAAATATGGTAAAATTTTTGAATTTTATCTACACACATTGATCGCTACAGAAACGTCTCCTTTTATAAAG
>JAKDUG010000074.1 GCA_030457805.1 Psychroflexus sp. | reverse complement strand
TCGAGTAAAGCAATATTGGCTTCTACATATTTTGCAGGCGTTTTGATCTTAACGCGTTCTCCGTGTTTTATATCAAAATTTGCCGCATCCTTAGGATTAATTGCAATAATATTACTCCTTCTAATGCTACGAAGTCTTTCTAAGTGAATAGTAGAACTACTCATAATATTAGATTTAAAAGAAATGAGCTTCATCGGCCAATCTTTCTTCGGATAATAGGATTCTACAGTAGAACCGTCTGCAAAAAGTGCAGGATAATAAGTCGGACATCCGTGGTAATACTCACCGCTCATCGCATTTCGATTTTTACCGACTGTTTCGTTCCATATTTGCAGGGGTTTTTCCCATTGTGGCCCTGTTTTTTCTCCTTTCCAACCCGTCTCAAAAGAATTAAAACGGCCACCTCGTGAATAAATATAGGCAACGCGCTTCTGCTCATCTGGTTTTAAAGTTGTTTCAATCTGAGGCATAATTCGACTCACACCTGTTAAGGTGACATCCTCATCATTGGCTTCAGGTACTGCTTTCCCTGCAAAGGCTATATTTGCTGCAGCCCGCAAGTAATAGTCTTCAGCTTTCATTAGTGGATGCAATACTCCATCACTATCAGGGATTGCTTTTTCTCCAAAACCTGGCAAGGATAATCCGTTAGAGATACCGACCAAAAAGCTTTCAAGGCTAATTGGTTGTCCGTCTTTTGTTTTATCAACCTTAGGCTCTACAATTGGCCAACGCGCTGTACTCGCTTTAACAGGCACACCTGCCCATGGCGAAGTAAAGCCCCAACTCTCAAAGTTGTGCGTGTCTGGCACAATATAATCAGCAAGCGCTGTCGTTTCATTCATAAAGGCATCAATGGATACAAAAAGAGGGATATTTTCTGGATCTTTGAGTTTATCAACCAGCACGTTTCGCATTCCTGCAATGCCATAAACAGGGTTCGCCATACAGTTTATCCACGCTTTAATTTTGTAAGGATATCCGCTTGCCGCTGAGGCAACTTGTTCTGTCAATTGTCCGCCAGCAAATGGATACCAAGGTGCTTTAGCAGGGTATGGATTTTTTCCTTCTGATTTCAATAATTGATATTCTTCAGATTCCTCGTAAACTTTCTTACTTCTCGCGATGGATAATCCACTTGGTTTTGCACTGTTCGGAAACTTTTGCAAGTTATAGCGTGGACCACCTCCAAAGTCTGGAAATTTACCACCACTGACACTCACTCCTCCTTTGTGGTTGAGGTTTCCAACAAGTGCATTCAACATTAAGATTCCCCATGCTGAGTAGAATCCGCCTGCACTCATCATTCCGCCGTGGGTAATGACCGCCACACGTCTGCCATGTGCTGTAAATCTAAAGGCGAGTTCAACTATTTTCTTTTCAGAGATACCTGAAATATCACTGTATTCTTTTAGCGAATAACGTTGTGCCGACTCTAAGAGTGTACTCAATGATGTTTTAACCTGCACTTCTTCTCCACTTTTCAGGGTGACAGTTTTGTCACCAAACAATTCAGCATCGGTCGCTTTTTCTGCCGAAACAAGTTCTTGGTTTTTATTTAATACAAAGTTGCTATCTTGACCATCGACTCCTGAGATATCTTTTTCTTTGAGGAATTGTCCATATTGAGGGTGATCTTTAGTCATGATCACTAAATGTGTTGAGTTTGTATAATTGAGTTCCCCGGCTTCTTCAGCTGCTTTAGCATTAGGTTGTTTCAAGTAGCTTTCATTGTAACGATCGTTCTCGATGATGTACCTGATCATTCCCATTGCCAATGCGATATCGGTTCCTGGATTGATCGGAAACCACTCGTGATCTTTGGTTGCCAAGGTGGTTGTATTCGGCATATTAGGATCGATCACAGCATATTCAAAATTATCGCGTTGACTACGTTCATCCGCAAGCTGACGGCCTTGTCTTTTAAAAGGGTTTCCGGCTTGCGCTGGAGAAGTTCCCCAAAAAACAGCGTATTCTACATAATCCCAATCTGGTTTAACGTGTGTATTTTTCGCCAAATCGTTCATCAGTGCGCCTGAACCAGAACGCATATTTAAACCACAGTAAGAACCATGTGCGCCAAAGTTAATCGTCCCAAAACTCTTCAGTGCAAAACGTTTCATCAATGGTGTCCGTCCCTCTGGACCAGAAAAACTCGTGAGCAATTGATTGGATTTTGGCCCATAAGATGGATGTTTAGCATCTAAGGGTGTGGATGGATCGTAGATGTCTTTCAATCCTTCAACGTGGCCTTCACCAAAAAGATCACCTCCATTCACTATCTCATCAACGAGATCTTCAAAACTAATGCTCTTCCACTGCCCACTTCCTCGCGGACCTACACGTTTCATGGGTTTTAAAATTCGGGTTTTATTTTTAACACCTTCGTGTGTTACTGCACCCCGAGAGCAGGAAGTCGATCGTTTATCGATACCGTTTTTCCCGTATAGGTTTAAAAAGGCATCAGATATACTTGTATCATAAGAAAAATGCTCACTGTGAGATAATGGGTTGTAAGGGTTACCATCGACTCTCAAAATTTTATCTTCCTTGACATCCACACGTGCGCGCACGCCACATTGTGTCCAGCATCCATAGCATTGGGTAAAAGCAACAATCTGATTCGGATTACTTTTCCATTTATTATTCACAACAGCTCCTTCAGTTTCCAAGGAATTGCCGTGTATTCTGTCTTTGGTTTTCTTTCCGGAAGTCCCGGTTGCTATCGTTTGCACAACGCGTTTGGTCGCGTCGTAAAATCCAGCGCCAAGAGCAAATAGACCAACGGTAGCCATAGAACCTTTCAGTATCCATTTGCGACGTTCTTCTGAACTATCCCGATCGACATCATCTGAAGGTTTAGAGGCAAATGATTTAGCCATAGAAGATTCAGGCGTATAAATTCCAGTGATATTCAGCAGTACAAAGACCAAAAGCGTCAAGATGATAAAAACACCTATACTTGTCAGGATTGAGAAGACGCCGTAATGGCCAAGCGGAATGTCATAAGCATTTAAGGTCGAGTTGAATTTAGGAAGTAACTGCACCTCCATCAACCAGACCCAACGTATAAACCACATCAAAGTGAGTGCAGAAGCAGCCTGAGCAATTATGGCTTTCAAACTAAAACGGCGATTGACGTGAACGAAAGCAAAAGCAGTCGTCGCGATAAATAGCAGCCCCAGAATCACATTGAGTATTATCCAGCGGTCATTACGCTGCATCAAAACTAAAAGACCATGAGAAGAAGGCGTTCCGCTGAAAAGCCAAATGATAGTCGTCAATAGTAAAAGACCTATACTTATTACTTGCATTTTTGCTAAACGACTTAGTTTATTTGTTTCCTTGAAAAGCATGAGTTGTAAGAAAGGAAAAATACCCACAAGTGCAGTCAAGAACATAAGAATTGGAAATGCCAATGTATGCCACATTGTTCGGGCTTTGACAGTATAAACTTCGTTTCCAGAATAAATAAAAACAGCAATACCTGTCAGTAGAGCGATGACACGAATAGGTTTTAAAAGAACTTTTGCATCAAATTTCCCCCAATGCAAACCTTTTATCAGTTTTGGGAGATCTTCTTTCTTTGTCTTGGATCTGATGAGTAAAAGGAAATAAGCCACAACAATCCCAGAAATTACAGGTATAATTAGGGAACCAATTGCCATCCATGAAGAAGAGGCAAAATGCAGATAAAAATTGAGAAAACGCCCAGGTTGGTGCAATTCACTCATCAGTGAGAGTGGCCCGACGATCCCGCCGACAAAAGCGACGGAAACAGCCGCCATTTCTACATCCATTTTGGATTCTTTTTCAGGATCTGATGATAATAAAAACCACCTATATCCTACCGCTATTAATAAAGCTATGGCGGCAATACCTATAAAAAAGAAGTATTGCACAGACCAAGGCAACCAAGCCACAATTTCTGAATTGACGTTTATTTCCCTAAGCATAATTCTTGTTTTTTACCAAAGTGTTGGTTGTCCTGAAATTTTATCTTGAAAAGCTTCATCTAGTCCTATGTAATAAACCATAGGTATCGTTTTAGCATCTGGTTTGAGCACTTTCAAATCGCCACCCCGTTCAGCAATAGTCTTGCTTATAGTACTTTCCGAATCTTTAATATCTCCAATGACTCTAGCGCCACCCACACATGATTCTACACAAGCTGGCAATAAACCATCTTCGAGTCTGTGTTCACAAAAAGTACATTTATCAGCTGTATTGGTTTCTTCATTAATAAAACGGGCGTTGTAAGGGCAAGCTTGCACACAATATGCACAACCCACGCAACGCTCATTATCGACAACAACAATCCCGTCTTCACGCTGAAAAGTTGCCTGTACTGGACATACCGGCACACATGGCGCATCATCACAATGGTTACACAAACGCGGCAACATGACATTCGTGACATTATTAAGGGCATCAAAAAATTCATATTGATCTACCGTCGTCCGGAATTGTCCGATTGGCGTTTGATTCTCAACATTACAACTCATGGTACAAGCCTGGCAGCCGATGCATTTCTCAAGATCTACCAACATGGCATAACGTTTTGAACTATCACCTTCCCTTCTTGGTGGCTGTTGATTAATAACCGAATCACAGGACACTGTAGCAACGGCTATAGTTCCTCCGCCTACTGATTTTAGAAACTCCCTTCTTGAACTCATAATTAATTCTTTTAGGTTTAACATTTCGTCATAAGACTTTCTGCCATGACACCTATAAAACTACATCTTATTTTTGATTATAAGACTATAGCATTTAGTAATGCAAGGTAAATCAAGTGCTAGAAATGAATATTGATATATATCAGCTTTATTTAAATGAGCTGAGAATAACAAGGTCCTAATCATTTAAAATCAGTCGACTTAAAGATTCTTAAAATTTTGTTTTCATTGGATTCGTCATGATTTGGAATCAAAAAAATCACTATGTTTAAAGCATAAATAATTTGTATCCTATGGGAATATTTGATTTTAGAAATCCAGACAAAAGAAAAAAAAAGACCACGACATTAGAATGTGATCCTCATAAGATACGTATTAATAAAACAGTCATTCAGTTTCCGACAACCTATGCCGTCCTAAAAGATATCCTAGGAGAAGCTTCGCGTATTGAGCCGCTTAATCAAACTGAAAATAATGTCTACCTATGGGATGATCTCGGCATCTACTGCTCCACTCCCGATCCTGAAAATGTATTGATGCTTATGCTGATCAAAGACAATGGATACGACCTTGGAAATCAACCCAAAAAGAATTTTACAGGAAATGTATTTGTTGATGACAAAGCTATTGATAACAACTTACCATACATAGCCCCAGACCGACCTTATATCATGCGAGCAATTGAAAAAGATAACAAACTCGTCGCGATAGCAGTTGGATGGAACTCAAAACTTTAATTACTTCACTGTAAGCACACCTTTCATACCAGCAGAAAAATGTCCTGGAAAAGTACAGATGTAAGTGTATTTTCCAGGTTTTGTTGGCGCGTTAAAGGTGACCTCGACAGTTCCGCCACCACCGGCCATGCCTGTATAAGCTATAATTTGATCTTCCAGCTCTGGCGCGATATAATCGTTTTCAGGATGCTGAGTCGATGCCTTATCAAAAGCTTCTACATCAGTAGATTTTTTTAACAACACGAAATTGTGAGACATTGCAGAGGCTTGAAATTTGGAGTCATTCCCTAGCTTGACTGTTATCTTTTGTCCAGATGTGGCCTCAATATTTTCAACAGAAAACCGAAGTTGGTCAGTCCCCTTCATTTCAATCATTTTTGCATTCTGAGCAAAAATGCTGGTGGTGATGCATAAAAAGAAGAAAAATAGAATTGTGACTGTTGTTTTTGAATTACTTTTTAAGTTTTTCATGATATTTATTTTAAAATTAAATCCCGAATCGATTGCCACAATCTCAACAAATTTTAAAAGAGTCAAGATGATTTTTAGGCCGACTTGAGGATATATTCCTTTAAACTCTATCCAAAGATAAATGATTTTCCTTAAACAGGACAAGCTTATCCGATTTAATAATAAAGAGAACACAGATGTCAATTTGAGATTTTTCTAAAAACATTCTTTAGCCAGATTAGAGTTTCTTCTCACGGCTAGTCGCTTATAAGAGCAGAAAAATGATGGTAAACTCTAAAAACGCCTCATTTGTTGGCTGACAAATATGCGGCATTGCCAGTATGAATGCTCAAATCTAAGATTAAATTTGATGAAGAATCATTTTTAAACTGGTCAGTATTTGCCATATTAATGGAAGCAGCAGATTGATCTTCTCGACAAGAAATAAAAAAGTAGATAATTCAGTTAAAACTTAAGAAATCAATTTTGTAATTGTTTTTCTAATTGAATAATATTCGTTTTAATTTGTTGGTAAGCAACATCTTTTGCTTCAGCATAAGAGATGCCATAAACTCTTTGAATACAGGCTATATCCTGAGGAAAACGTGCTAAAATAGCATCATAATAAACATCGATATTTTCGTTGCTTGGCAGTTCATATTTTAATTTGACTTGGAAACGTCTTAACAAAGCTGTATCAATGACCTCAACATGATTTGTCGCGCAAATGAGCAAAGTATCATCTGGCAATTGGTCAATTTGTTGAATTAATGTATTCACCAAACGCTTCATTTCGCCAGAATCCTGATTATCGTAATCTCTTATCTTTCCGATAAAGTCAAATTCATCAATAAATAAAACTGTGTCACCAAAAGAAGCTTTCCTGAAAACTTCAGTCACATTTTTACCAGTTTCTCCTAATCTAGAAGATACAAATCCACCTAAATTTAAAGTGACAACCTCTTTCTCTAAAGACTTCCCAATCGCATGAGCTGTGGCCGTTTTACCACAACCTGTATGACCGTGCAATAGAACTTTATTAGCGACAGGAATATCATATTTCTTGAGCGCATTTATGAAAGTAAACTCTTCAATAAGTTGATTGATTTTCTCTCTACTCTCTTTATTTAAGTGAAGTTGGTCAAGAGTTAAAGTGTTTTTTTTATCCCTTAAAGTTGTTCTCTGAATCGCCATTTCCTCTTATTTCAAAAATGCAAAGATAGGTCATTATGGATTGAGAGACATTAGTCTGCTTATAAACTTATTTGTCAAGTTTATAAACGAAATGCAATCTCTCTTAACATTATAGTAATTTAAAAGCTCTAAGAGTTTTGCTATTCTATTTAGCCCTCATTTGTAGACTTCACTAAACCATGGTCTCTTTTTATATAGGAATTAAGCTGAGAATAAGTAAAACTGATACTTTTAAATTGGAAACCCTTGAAAATTCCGAAATACCTTTAATGGAAGTACCGATGCAAACATCAACTTAAGCTAGACAATTAAATTTTATTCAATAAAATAGCTTGAAAGTTAATGTTAATTCAATAAGACTGCTTTGGTAAGATGCTTTATTTAACTTTAGATATTAAGTAATATGATTGATTTTGTATACCTCAAGATTCTAGACTAGGAAATAAAGAGCAAACTGAAATTTTCTGATTTAGACACGATCAATAATAAGTTAACCACTTTAACAAACTAATTAGCCGAATGACAAGGTGTAAACATAAAAAAAGATATGGCAAAAAAAGTAGCAGATTTATTAGTAGAGAATTTAGTAAACGCAGGAGTTAAAAGATTATATGCCGTTACTGGAGATAGTCTTAACCCCATCAACGATGCGGTAAGACGAGATGGAAGGCTGGAGTGGATTCATGTTCGCCATGAAGAGGCTGGTGCCTATGCCGCTTCTATGGATGCCGAACTAGACGGTATAGGTTGTTGCATGGGAAGTAGCGGGCCCGGTCACGTTCACTTGGTTAACGGTCTATACGATGCCAATCGAGCAGGGAATCCAGTAATTGCCATCGCGACCACAATAAGTACCGACAAAGCGGGGATGGATAATTTTCAGGAAACAAACGTCGTCAAACTATTTGACGATTGCAGTAAATATTGCGTGATGGCCAACACCCCTCAACAAGCTGCTACTGCATTCCAATCAGGAATCCAGCACGCTATTCAAGACAGAGGAGTTGCAGTAGTTGGCTTGCCAGGTGATGTTTCAGAAGCAGACGTTGAACATATACCTACCGCTCATAAAAATTTCTACACCAACTCCATGCTGATTCCAGGAAAAGAAGAAATGAAAGCATTGGCAGAAGTCATCAACTCCAATAAAAAAGTGATGTTATTCTGTGGTCATGGTTGTAAAGACGCTCAAGAAGAAGCGATGCAACTTTCAGAAAAACTAAATGCCCCCATGGGATTTAGTTTCCGTGGTAAAATCTTTTTTGATAAAACCAGCAATCCACATGCAGTAGGTTTAAATGGCCTATTAGGAAATAAATCAGGATTTAAAGCGATGCAGGAAGCTGATCTGCTTATTTTATTAGGCACAGATTTTCCATATACAGACTTTTTACCCGAGAAAAACACCATTATTCAAATAGATCACAAGCCCGAATGCATAGGTCGCCGTGCCAAAGTAGACTATGGTTATGCAGGGAAAATAAAAGATACGGTGGACGCTTTACTCCCTATGCTAGATAAAAAGACAGACAATGCGTTTTTAAAAGACATGCGAAAATTACATAATGAGCAAGAAGAAAAATATGCTTCTTATGTAGAAGCCAAGTCCAAAGAAAATAATATCCATCCTGAATTTGTGGCGTCTATTATTAATGACGTAGCTGCCGATGATGCTATTTTTACTGTTGATACTGGCATGTCTGCTGTTTGGGCTGCCAGATACATTAAAGGAAAACGCAACCGTTACCTCACGGGTTCCTTTAACCATGGGTCCATGGCTAACGCTATGCCAATGGCAATCGGAGCAGGACTCTCCAGACCAGATCGCCAAGTGATTGCTTTATGTGGTGATGGAGGAATTAGCATGCTGTTGGGCGACTTGATGACGATAAGCCAATACAATATTCCTGTAAAAATTATTATTTTCAATAACCGCACTTTGGGAATGGTTCAACTGGAAATGCAGGTCGCTGGATATCCTGAATGGCAAACCGATATGAAGAATCCGGATTTTGCCAAGGTTGCAGAAGCTATGGATATAAAAGCATGGAATGTAGACGAATGCCAAGATGTTAAAAGCGTTTTGCAAGAAGCATTGACACACGATGGTCCTGCTCTTATAAACATTTTTACAGATCCTGACGCCTTAGCTATGCCTCCGAAAGTAGAATTTAGTCAAATGAAGGGCTTTGCCAAAACTATGGGGAAATTAATGCTGAATGGGCAAGCTGCGGATGTGATTGACACTGCAAAGTCTGACATGAAATATTTGAAAGAATTATTTTAGGAAGTAAAATTTATTATCTA
>JAKDUG010000073.1 GCA_030457805.1 Psychroflexus sp. | reverse complement strand
ACACAATAATAAATAAGGTTAAAGGCGTTAATAGAGTGGTGTACGACATCAGTTCGAAACCACCAGCAACCATTGAATGGGAATAATTATGAGAGTTTTTATCGTATCGCTAATTTTATGTTTTGTTAGTATCAGTGCTAATGCACAAAAGTTTTCGACCTATCAGGCCAAAGACAATGAGGATTTAAAAATTGTCGCCCAAAAGTTTGATGTTTCTGTGACTGATATTTTAAATTTCAACCCTGATATATCGCGCTATAAAAAGCTTGAAGGCGAAACATTAGTCATTCCTTTATCTGATGAAGACGACAATATTGTTCGTTTTGAATCTTATGAAGTCGAGCCTAAAGAGACCTTGTACAGCATAGCGAAAGCTTATGAAGTTGAGATAGAAACTATTATCAAGTACAATCCTTTTTTGAAAACGCGAGACCTCGACTATAACGATGTTTTGGAAATCCCGATTCTGAAGATACCCAAAGACATCGCTAACCAGAGTGTTAAGAACTCAACTTTCTCAAATTTAAAACACTTGGTGCAACCCAAAGAAACGAAATTTGGTATTGCCAAAGATTATGGGTTGACCGTTGAAGAATTAGAGACACTCAATCCTGATGTTGATGTGATTCATCCTGGCGATTACTTGGTGATTGAACGCAAGAAAAAAGAAGAGCCAGAACTACCTAAAGATCGTGAATATAAGTATGTTAAGGTTGATTCTGAATCAGATTTAGACGCGCTACAAAAAGGATTTAAGGTCACGGATGAGTTGATTGCAGAACTCAACCCCGCTTATAAATACACAGGAATTGGGAATGGTATTGTTCTGAAACTTCCTACTGAAGCAAAAGGAAAAGACAAGCGATTGGATTTGAGCACCAACTTTTCAGATCCATCACTAAAAAAGATAGGTTTGTTTTTACCTTTTAATTTAAAGCGATTTAAAGGCGATACTGTCAATGTGAAAAAACAATTGATGGATAATCGTATCACACGTGTTTCATTGGATCTATATGAAGGTGCTCAAGCCGCCGTTGAATCAGCCCAGAAATTAGGGATTAAAGTTGATTTGCGCGCTTTTGATACTGGAATGAATGCAGCAGCAATGCAGTCAATTATTGACAAGAACGACTTGAGTCAATTACAGGCTGCTATCGGTCCGGTGACAGAACCCAATGTGAGAAAATTAAGTCAGGTGCTTTCAAAAGATTCAATCCCGATTCTTTTACCAATTACGGAGTCTTCACTGTCTGGGGCTCATATTTTCAACTCTCTGCCTAATGAAGCTTTTCGTGAAGAGATGATCACAACTTATATCCATCAGAATATCAATGATGATATCAATTTGAGCTTATTAGTCGATGACCAAAATGGTCATTTTAAACAAGTGATTGATCGGACATTCCCAGGTACACAGCACGTCAGCATGAGCGAAAGTTACTTGCAAAAAAATGAGCTTGGTCGTGTATTACAAAAAGGAAAAATCAACTGGTTTGTTTTAGATACAGACAAAATCGGAATTGCAGAGTCAGCCGTTTCTTTTTTAGAAAGCTATCGTAAAAAAGGCTATGATGTCAAGTTGATTATGCCTTCAAAAGATGCTTTGCGCAGTGAGATTTCAAATACATATCTATCAAATTTAAAGCTGCTTTATACAGCCTCAAGTTATGATGTCACAGCCTATCAATTGAAAAATAAAAGAGATATTTTAAAGTCGAGATATTTCTTGAGAGGTTATGACTTAACGATGGATGTCATTTTAAGACTAGCTTATGTGGGCGATTTTTATGACGCGGCAAAGTTGGACGGCTTTACAGAGTATTATCAAAATAAATTTCAATACCAATACGATGTTTTTGAGAAGATCTATCGCAATACATCGGTATATTTAGTGGAATATCAGGATGATTTAAAGCTTGATGTGATTGAGTTATTGCCACAAGATTAAAGCTTTTTAAGGCACTTATCTACTTAAAAAGACAGTCCCAGAAAATCATTTCCTGGGACTGTTTTTTATTGAGAATAAAGTCAAATTTATTTAAGATCACAAGCTCTTTTTTTTGCTTCTTCAAATTCGTTGATCATGTTATCGACAATTTCAGAGGCCGGAAGGATGTCAGAAATCAAACCAGAGATCTGTCCAATTTCAAGTTCACCTTCTTCTAAGTCACCTTCAAACATGCCTTTTTTGGCGCGTGCACGGCCGAGGAGTGCGATCAACTCATCCTTAGTAGGTGTTTGTTTGTAAAGCGTTTGTATGTCATTAAAGAACTTATTTTTAAGTAATCTGACAGGTGCTAATTCTTTTAAAGTCAACTGCGTGTCACCTTCTTTAGCCTTTACCACCTCTTTTTTGAAATTGAGATGTGAAGAGGCCTCGTGCGAAGCGACAAAGCGTGTTCCGACTTGTACAGCATCGGCTCCCAAAATCATAGTTGCCAACATCGCATTGCCATTGGCTATACCACCAGCAGCAATTACAGGGATGTCAATAGCTTTGGTGATCATTGGGATCAGAGTCAGTGTGGTTGTTTCATCACGGCCATTATGTCCGCCTGCTTCAAAACCTTCAGCCACAACAGCATCAACACCTGCGTCTTGTGCTTTCTGACCAAATTTAACACTGCTGACAACATGCACAACTTTGATATTGTGATCTTGTAAATGCTTGGTCCAAGTTTTGGGATTTCCTGCTGAGGTGAAGACAATTTCAACATCTTCTTCAATGATGATCTCTATGATTTTCTCAATATCTGGATAGAGCATAGGCACATTGACAGCAAAGGGTTTTGTGGTTGCTTTTTTGCATTTCTGAATGTGTTCTCTCAAAATTTCAGGATACATTGAGCCCGCGCCAATGATTCCTAAACCTCCGGCATTACTTGTTGCACTTGCCAATTTCCAGCCGCTTGCCCAAATCATTCCTGCTTGAATTAATGGGTATTTGATGGAGAATAAATCTGTTATTCTATTTGTTTGCATTTGTTTTTTAATTACGCAATAACACCTGAGCCAATCAATTCTTCACCTTGATACCAGGCGACGAATTGGCCTTCAGCTATTGCAGATTGATTGTTTTCAAATATAACAAATAGACTATCCTTTGTCTGATGTAAAGTCGCTTTTTCAAGAGATTGGCGGTAACGAATTCGCGCTTCGACAGGCATGGTTTCTCCTGCTTTAAGTTTTAGATCTTGACGAATCCAGTGGATGTCTTCAGCTTTGACTTCAAGTCCGCGTTTGAGTAATCCAGGATGGCTTTTCCCTTGACCTGTATAAATAACATTCTCCTCAACATCTGTGTCAATCACGAAGAGTGGTTCTTTTGTGCCGCCAACAGCTAGACCTTTGCGTTGTCCTTTTGTGAAAAAATGAGCGCCGTCATGCGTGGCCACAACTTTGCCATCAGTTTTTTTGTAGGTTATTTTCTGACTGAGTTGATAGATATCGTTTGTATTGTCAGTCTCTTTTTTATTTCTATATAAATCGCTATCAGCATCAATTTCGATAATGTCTCCTGTTTTGGGTTTTAATTGCTGCTGGAGAAAGTCGGGTAACTTAACTTTTCCAATAAAGCATAAACCTTGCGAATCTTTTTTGTCAGCCGTAATCAGATCTTGCTCTGCAGCAATTTGTCGCACTTCAGATTTTTGAAGTTCTCCAACTGGGAAAAGCGCTTTTGACAATTGTGCCTGTGAAATTTGGCATAAAAAATAAGATTGATCTTTGTTGTCGTCTTTTCCAGCGAGAAGTTGATAGGTTTTTTCCCCATTCACATCAATTTCTTCTTTTCTACAATAATGACCTGTGGCGACATAATCGGCACCTAAGGATTCAGCAATTTTCAGAAATTCATCAAATTTGATTTCACGGTTGCACAACACGTCGGGATTAGGTGTTCTTCCTTTTTCATATTCAGAGAACATGTAATCGACAATTTTTGTTTTGTATTGCTTGCTTAAATCGACAGTTTGGAATGGAATGCCTAGTTTTTCGGCAACTAACATCGCATCATTACTATCTTCCAGCCAAGGACATTCATCACTGATAGTGACAGAGTCATCATGCCAATTTTTCATAAAAAGACCAATGACTTCATAGCCCTGTTGCTGACATAAATAGGCAGTTACACTTGAATCAACGCCGCCACTTAAACCGACAACAACTCTTTTTTTCATACTTCAATTTCTTGTTGCAAAAATAGTAAATAGAATGTTGTTCTAAAGTTATGATTTCTATAATTTTACAGATTGAATTTTGTTTAACAAAAAATATCCAAAAGTTAAACAAGAATTAAGTAATTACATGATACTTTTATGTTGAACAAAAAAAATATGACCATGATTAAAAGATTTATTTTATTATTTTCCGTCATACTACTCGCCTCGTGCAGTAATGACGATGACGCTGGACAACCAGTCGTAGAAGAACTTACAACCTATGAAACCATAGCGCAAAGCCCAGATCACAGTATTTTAACACAAGCCTTGCGTGACACAGGTTTAAAACAAATTTTGGATACAGGTGTTTTTACTGTATTTGCGCCAACCGATGCCGCCTTTGCATCTATTGATGCAGATGATTTATCAGGAGAGGAATTAACAAATCTTTTATTAAATCACGTGCTTGATGGTGCAGCTTCATCAACTGATTTAGAGGTTGGCTATTTAGAGTCTAAGGCAAAAGATAGCAATGGCAATGCGATTAATATGTATGTCGGTCTGGATGGAGGAGTTCTTCTTAATGGCATGTCTTCAGTCATTTCAGAGGACTTGACCGCGAGTAATGGCGTTGTGCATGTTGTGGATGAAGTGATTACAATCCCAACAGTTGTGACTTTTGCAACAGCAGATCCTGATTTTTCAAGTTTAGCTGCTGCCTTAACCCGTGAAAGTAGTTTTACTTATGTAGAAACTTTGAGTAGTACAGACTCTCCTGCACCCTTTACAGTTTTTGCACCAACCAATGCTGCTTTTTCAAATCTACTAAGCGAATTGGGGCTAAATGCATTAGCTGACATACCTACAGCAACCTTAGAGGCAACTCTAAATACACATGTAATTGCTGGGGATAACATAAGATCAACAGATTTGGCGAATGGAACAGTTGGCACATTAGGAGATGATATTGTAATTGATGCTGATGAAGCTACGATTACTGATCCAAATGGTCGCGTCTCTAGTATTATTGCTGTTGATGTTCAAGCTGGGAATGGCGTGATTCACGCTATTGATACAGTATTGCTACCAATGCAATAAGCTTTGATTACCATTTATTTTAATTGAAAGAAAAAGGCTACCAATTTGATTTGGTAGCCTTTTTTGATATGCTTTTTTATCACAGAATTATTTCTTCTTCTGTTTCTGTTGTTCTTCAGCTTGCTGCATGATTTCTTGGAACTTGCGTGAGAACTTACCTTTCTTCTTAGGTTTTTTCTTTTTCTGTTCAATCTTAGCCAGAATTTTCTTTTCATCGACAATCACATGCTTGATGACGAGCATAATTCCAATCGTAATCAGGTTTGAAATGAAGTAGTACAGTGAAAGTCCACTTGCGTATTGGTTGAAGAAAACCAACATAAATAGTGGTGACAAGTACATGATAAATTTCATGTTTGGCATCCCTGGCTGTTGAGATTGCTGCATGTTTTGACCTGTTGTCATTGTCATATAAATGAAGATGGCAATCGAGGCGAGGATAGGGAATAAACTCACGTGATTTCCATAAATCCATGACACAAGTGGAATGTTTTGATCCCACTCAAAAATAACATCATAACTCGATAAGTCATCTGCCCACAAGAAGCTTTTCTGACGCAAGTCAAAGGCACTTGGGAAAAACTGGAATAAGGCGTAGAACACAGGAATCTGAAGTAGGGCAGGAATACAGCCAGCCAATGGACTGACGCCTGTTTTGCCATACAGTTTCATTGTTTCCTGCTGCTTTTTCATCGCGTTGTCCTTGTACTTCTCGTTGAGCTCGTTAATCTCAGGACGCAAGACTTTCATCTTTGCTTGAGAGAGATACGATTTATAAGTCACTGGAGAAAGCACAATTCTCACAACAATTGTCATCACGATAATGGCCAATCCATAGTTGCCAAGCGTGCTGCTTAAGAAACCGAAAAACGGAATAAAAACATACTTGTTGATCCACCCGAAAATCCCCCAACCTGTCGGAACGATTTCATCTAGATTCTTATCATAAGTTTTCAAGAGCTGATAATCAGATGGCCCGAAATAGAGATTCATATTCTCTGCAAACTCATTGTTATTGAGTTGGATTGGAATTTCTGCAATAAATCGCTTTGTATATACACTGTCAATTTGTTCATCCTGAACAAGATTGTGTGACGTAAATTTTCCTTTTTCAAAAGGCTTATCAGTCAGCAATATGCTTGTAAAGAAATGCTGTCTGAAGGCAAACCATTCAATATCTTTATTTTCTTCAGTTGCTTCATCACCTTGGCCTGTGTAGTCATCTTTTCCACCTGCATATTGAAAAACAGTTTCAGTGTATCTGTTTTCATATGAAATACTTTTCGCACGGCGATAAGCTTTTAAATCCCAAGTTAGATTTGCTTTGTCAGCATTGATCACATTGTTTAAACCTTGTGATCTTAAGGTGAAATCAAGCATATAATCATCTGGCTTCAAAGTATAGGCATATTCTAAATATGCGCTTTCAGATGTTTTTGCACGCATCACGAGTTTTTGCGTATCACCATCTTTTTTAAGCTCAGGGATAAACATCAGGTCCTTTGTATTGACCGTTCGATTGCCATTGGTTTGAAACTGAATATTAAACTCAGAATTGTCATTGTTAATCAGGTAAACCGGTTCACCGTTATAAGTGACGAAATCTTTTAGCTCGGCAGTGACGATTTCTCCACCTTGATTGGCAACTGTGATTTTGACAACTTCGTTTTCAAATGTTGTTGTTTTCTGGTCTAGCTTTTGTGCTTCAACCATCGAATAACCGAAAGCGCCAAACTGTTGTTTTGCAACATTTAGAGCTAAAGAGTCATTGCCATTGTCAACTAATTTCTGAGCCTCATTCTGTTGAGAGACGTCAGTTTGTGTTTTTTCTGGTTGTTTTTCTTCAGAAGTAACTTCAGTCTTTGTTTCTTCATTAGGCTGTACCTGCGGTTCTTCATCAGGTCTGAAATATAGCCATGTTAATAGTATAGCGCCAATTAACAAAAAGCCAATGACCGAATTTTTATCAAAATTTCCTTTTTCCTCCATTACCTATAAAATCACGAATGTTTAAAAATTTTTATTTTGCAAAAGTCTATAAATTGTTTGACTTAGGCTTGTAAAACGACAGAATTTGTAAGATTTATTATGACTTTTCCGCATTGAATTCTTTTGCAGCTTTGATGAATGCTAAAAATAAAGGATGTGGACTGGCAACCGTACTTTTGTATTCAGGATGGTATTGAACACCGATGAAAAATGGGTGGTCTTTCAATTCTATCGTTTCAACTAAATCTGTTTGTGCATTTTTACCAGAGCAAATCATGCCATTTTCTTCCAACTGATCGACATACTTATTGTTGACTTCGTAGCGGTGGCGATGTCTTTCGCTGATATTTTCTGATTGGTAGATCTCAGCAATCTTGGAGTCTTTTTGAAGTTCACAATCCCAAGCACCTAAACGCATTGTACCGCCTAAGTTGAGGATTTCTTTTTGTTCATCCATCAAATCGACAACTGGATGCGCTGTGTTTTCCTCCATTTCAGTTGAGTTGGCGTCCTTTAAACCAAGTACATTTCTCGCAAACTCAATAATCGCCATTTGCATTCCTAAACAAATTCCAAAAAAAGGAATTTTGTGTTCGCGTGCATATTTGACAGCTTCTATTTTACCTTTAATTCCGCGCTCGCCAAAACCTGGTGCAACGAGGATCCCATCAAGAGATTTAATGATGTCCGTTTTGTCATTGATAAATTCAGAGTGAATGCTGATGGTTTCAATCTTGACATCGTTATAAGCACCTGCATGAATGAAGGATTCTAAAATAGATTTGTAAGAATCTTGGAGTTCGACATATTTTCCAACAAGTCCAATTTTGAGTGTTGTTTTTGCATTTTTAAATTTAGATAAAAAAGCGTTCCATTGTCTTAGATCTGGCTCTTGTCGTTGTGGGAGTTTTAATTTTTCAAGAGCAATGACATCTAGGCCTTCTTCGACCATGAGGTTTGGCACGTCATAAATTGTTTCTGCATCAATTGATTCGATGACAGCTTCTTTTTTGACATTACAGAATAAAGCAAGTTTCTTACGGATGTCGTCACCGATGTGATGTTCAGTACGGCAAACAAGTATTTCTGGAGAAATACCGCTTTCCATCAATGTTTTGACACTGTGTTGTGTTGGTTTCGTTTTGAGTTCACCAGCTGCCGAAAGATAAGGAATTAAGGTCAGGTGAATGATCAATGCATTGTGATCACCGAGCTCCCATTTCAGCTGTCGTACAGCTTCAATATACGGGAGCGACTCAATATCGCCAACAGTACCGCCGATTTCAGTCAAGACAATATCATAGTCATTACTTTCGCCTAAGCTTTTAATGCGATCCTTGATTTCATTTGTGATATGTGGCACCACCTGAACGGTTTTTCCACGATATACACCACGGCGTTCTTTATTGATAACGCTTTGGTAAATACGGCCCGTTGTGACACTATTGGCGCGTGAGGTATTGACATTCAGAAAACGCTCATAGTGGCCAAGATCAAGATCCGTTTCGGCACCGTCTTCGGTTACAAAACACTCGCCGTGTTCATAAGGGTTTAATGTTCCTGGATCAATATTGATATAAGGATCGAGCTTTTGTATTGTGGTTCTGTATCCACGAGCTTGAAGGAGTTTAGCTAAAGAAGCGGCGATTATTCCTTTCCCGAGAGACGAAGAAACACCACCTGTCACAAATATATATTTTGTTTCGGCCATTGTGTTGAAATTATGTCATTACGGGGAGCAAAAATAACAATTAATTTTGAGCTTTCTCTTATCTTGTCACAGCAATTTATAAAAAAGTAAAAGCAGAGGTGAGAGGCCGTTTTGCTAGTCATATTAGACTTCTTTTTCAGTTTTAAAACGAGAATGTGTCACTTCGCTTGCGCCGGTTTGCGATTTTGTCAAAACCACAGCAATAGATTTGAGCGAAATCTAAATCTTATTGTAAATCTTGCCAATTCCCATTGATTTATATTGTATCAACACCATTAAATTGTTACTTTTGTAGAGCATATAAAAATTATCATAAAACCTGATTATGAATATACACGAATATCAAGGCAAAGAAATATTAAGTAGCTTCGGCGTCAACGTTCAGCGTGGTATCGTTGCTACAACACCAGA
>JAKDUG010000072.1 GCA_030457805.1 Psychroflexus sp. | reverse complement strand
GTTGTTTTACGTTTAATTGTGACAGGCTTTTTGCCTAAACGTCCTTTGATGGAATCACCTAAATCTAGCACAGCATAATTGATACGGTCTTTTTCATAGATAAAATAACTGGCTTTTTCTGTCGTATCTTTTGTCCTGAGAACCACGTAAGGTTTGCCGTGGTTGATACGTCTGAAATCAATGATACTATCCGTGATGTTTTCTGTGATTTGGTACACTTTTGAAGGGCCAATTCCTTTGTCATCCATAATAGAGCCAAAGGTGTCACCGGGCTGAACAGTGTCACGCTCTATATTGTATTTGTCAAGGTTTAAACCATAGGCTATAAATGGTGCCTTTTTGATGACCTTCGTCGGTTTTTCTTCCTTCGTTTTTTTGTCTGTTGCTTTTTTGTCTTTTTGACAGCCAGCAACAAGAAAGAGAAGGGCGCCAAAGAAAAACAAGTATTTAACTGATTTCAAGTGCTATTTTTTCTACAAAAATAGCGTATTTGATTTTTTTAAAACCCAATTTTTGTTAAATTAAGCTGCTTTGACTTCTTAAAATTTAATGACCTAATCAGGAATTATTCGAAAAGAGTGTTTTAAGCCTCTGAATTCTGATAATTTTGCCGTTAAGGACCCCACAGCTAGCTTTGCTTCGATTTTTATAGGCATTTTATTTCCATCATCTGTGATCCATATGGTTAGACTTTCTTTTTCTTCAAAAACACGTCCTGCCATGACATAAGGTCTAAATTTTAAAGTAGGAACGTTTCCAAATTCTGTTTGGATGACTTCACGTCCTAGAAACTTGACTTTTAAAGGGAAATTATCTTCATCAAAGAATAGGTTGATTTCAAAAGATTCTCCTGTTTGAATTGTTTTTCGGTCCACTTTATTTCTGAGAAAATACAGTACAGAAAGCATATCTTGAGATCCTGCTTTAAAGGAGTGATGCGTTGTTGTCTTGTGTTTGCGATCTATCACTTTGACGGCGTTTCTTTGATGATCAAAAACCAATTCTTTATTTTTGATATGTCCGCCTTCATTTATTTCACGTCTAAATCGCTGAGGTAAATCTGTTTTAGGGTCAATATAAGTCTTGTATTGGTCACGCACCTTAAAAAAGACATCGAGAAGACCTGTTGATTTACCAAAACCATCAACAAAAAGTACATCCTTTTGTCCGACTTTGGCTTTTTTGACATCAAGTGTGGCTTCACTGGCTTTAAACCAGCCATATTTTATTTTGAACTTGAGGCTTTCACCTGCTTGATAGGCGCTCTGTGCATAATTTGAGGTCAGACCAATTGTCAGGAAAGCGATAAGGAAATATATTTTTCTCAATTTTTTTGGTTTTATACGATCAAAAGTATTTAAATCAAAAATCCTACCAAACTAATTTGATAGGATTTTATAAAAATGATTAGACGTTTTATAGTGTACCTCTAAGTCCTTGCTCACGTTCAATGGATTGAAATAAAGCTTTGAAGTTTCCTGCTCCAAAACCACGTGCGCCCATACGCTGAATGATTTCAAAGAAAAGCGTTGGTCTGTCTTGTACTGGTTTTGTAAAGATTTGTAGTAAATAACCTTCCTCATCCGCATCAACCATGATACCTAGACTTTTAAGTCTTTCGATATCTTCTCTTAGTTCGTGATCGTGCTCTTCCAGTCTGCCAGGAATGGCTTTGTAATAGTCGTCTGGCGGTGTTGATAAAAACTCAATCCCTCTGGCGCGTAAGTCAGAAACAGTTTTGATGATATCATCTGTCGAAACTGCAATGTGTTGAACACCGGATCCTTCATAGAAATCTAAATATTCTTCAATTTGTGATTTCTTTTTTCCTTCAGCAGGCTCGTTGATTGGGAATTTAATACGGCCGTTGCCATTACTCATCACCTTACTCATTAAGGCTGAGTACTCTGTGTGAATTTGCTTGTCGTCAAAAGAAAGGAAATTCACAAAGCCCATGACATTTTCATACCATTTGACCCAAGTGTTCATTTCATTCCAGCCTACATTTCCCACCATATGGTCAATAAATTTTAGACCGACAGGATCTGGATTGTAGTCTGACTCCCACTTTTTGTAGCCTGGCAAAAATTGGCCATTGTAATTTTTGCGTTCAATAAACATGTGAACTGTTTCACCATATGTGTAAATTCCTGATTTGATAACCTCACCGTGCTCGTCTTCTTCTACAGTCGGTTCCATAAATGATTTTGCACCTCTTTTTGTCGTTTCCTCCCAGGAAAGCTTTGCATCCTCAACCCAAAGTGCAATGGTTTTGACGCCATCTCCATGTTTGACGATATGATCGTTTATTGGATTTTTAGAATTGAGTGGCGAAGTTAAAATAAGTCTGATTTTATCTTGTATCACAACGTAAGAAACGCTGTCTTTACTGCCTGTTTCTAAGCCTTTGTAAGCATGTGTTTGAAAGCCAAATGCAGATCTGTAATAATGTGCTGCTTGCTTAGCATTTCCGACATAAAGCTCAATGAAATCTGTTCCGAGAAGTGGTAAAAAATCTTGTGCTCCATCAAATATTTTTTCTAAACCGTAATTGACGGACTCTACTTTTTTTGCCATAATTTAATTATTTTAGTTTTAGTGATTGTTATTATTCTAGCCATGATTTGTGATAGCTGTCATCAGCAATCTTCATCCCTTCTTCGGTGACTTGAAGTGGTTTAAAGGTATCAACCATCACAGCCAATTCTTCTGTTTTTGTTTTTCCAATACTGCGCTCTGCTGCACCTGGATGTGGTCCGTGCGGAATTCCCGCAGGATGTAGTGAAATATGACCTGCCTCAATATCATTTCGACTCATAAAGTCTCCATCGACATAATATAAAACTTCATCACTGTCAATATTACTGTGATTGTAAGGCGCAGGAATGGACTCTGGGTGGTAATCGTATAATCGGGGGCAGAATGAGCAAACGACAAAGGCATCGGTTTCAAAAGTTTGATGCACCGGTGGCGGCTGATGGACGCGCCCTGTAATGGGTTCAAAATCGTGAATTGAAAAGGCGTATGGATAGTTATAGCCATCATAGCCAACGACATCAAAAGGATGCGTGGCATATATCATATCAAAAATGCGATCTTGTTTTCTGATTTTCATCAAAAATTCACCTTTTTCATCATTTGTTTCAAGTGCATCAGGTTGTCTGAGATCGCGCTCACAAAATGGTGAATGCTCTAAAAGTTGACCAAAATTATTGCGGTATCTTTTGGGGGTGTAAATAGGGTGTTTTGATTCAACGATAAACAAGCGATTATCAGTTGTTTCAAAATCAATTTTGTAAATCACACCTCTCGGGATGACAAGATAATCTCCGTATGAAAAATCTAAATTTCCTAATTGTGTCCGCAGTTTTCCTTTCCCTCTATGGATGAAAAGGAGTTCATCAGCATCTGCATTTTTATAAAAATAATCAGTTGTTGAGTTTCTCGGCGCTGCCAGGGTAATGTTACAGTCTGAATTGTGCAAAACTGTTTTCCGACTTTCTAAATAATCGTCCTCAGGTGTCGTTTTAAAACCGTGAAAACGATAGGATTTGATATTATTTTCAATTGCAATCTTTGGGCTCACATCATAAGACGACTTGATCTCTTTAACCTGAGTTGGGCGATGTGTGTGATAAAGATTAGAGGACATGCCGTCAAAACCAATTGTGCCAAACAATTGCTCGTAATAAAGTCCACCATCTGGTTTTTTAAAGATCGTATGGCGTTTATGTGGAATTTTTCCGAGTTTATGATAAAAAGGCATAATTTTTATGTTTTTCCAAATATCTATAAAATAGATGTAAAAACGAAATAAAAAGGCGAGCTTCATCGGAATTTAAGTGTTAATATATTGTCGATATGGCTTTTTAAAAATTTTAAACTCAACTCAGTTTTTTATTTTAAACCTAGCAAATAGTTTATATTTGCTACCCAAAAGTGATAGGTATTGAAGTGGTTATTTGCATTATTAGGGTTTATTTTTAGAGGTCTTGCTGGCGCAGTTGTAGGATTTTTAATCGGAAGTATTCTAGAACGTATTTTCTTTAGTTCGTCCACTAGGAGTGGTTCAGGCTCTTTTTCTGGACAATTTACTCAGTCACAACGCCAGCGTGTCTCACCAACCGATTTTGAACTCAACCTTCTCTCTTTAGCTTCTTTAGTCATCAAGGCTGATGGTCGTGTTTCTCAATCAGAAATGGATTATGTGAGAATGTACTTCGTCCAATCTTATGGAAAAGAACGTGCCAATGCGACTTTTAGGACCTTTAATAATGTTGTTAAAGATCGCGAAATATCTGCAGATCGTATTTGTGCTTACCTCAGACCACGCTTGAGTTATGAGGTGCGCTTGCAAGTGCTTCACTTTTTGTTTAATATCGCTAATGCCGATCAGCATGTGTCTGAGTCTGAAGCTCAAATTATTAAAGTCATAGCGCAGCACTTGCGTGTGGGGCATCAGGATTTTGAAAGTATCAAAGCCATGTTTTTTAAATCAGCTGACGATGCTTACAAAATCTTAGAAATTGAGAAATCAGCCACTGATGCTGAGGTCAAGAAAGCCTATCGAACAATGGCTAAAAAATTTCACCCAGACAAGTTACAGCACATGGATGAAGCCTATAGAAAAGGCGCTCAAGAGAAATTTACGAAAGTGCAAGAAGCCTACGAAAAACTTCAAAATGAACGCGGCTTGTAGGAGGGCGAAACCAGTTGATTTTAATTCCCATTTAAGAGTTGATCACTCGTTTTTAAGCAATAGCTTTTCTATCTTTACTTTAAAATTTGCGTCCAAATGCCTGCTCCGTCCATTGATTTAATTTTAAAAACCCTCCCACAAAGCCCCGGTGTTTATCAGTATTATGATAAAGAAGGGAAAATATTGTATGTCGGGAAAGCTAAAAATCTCAAAAAACGTGTTTCTTCTTACTTCACTAAAAAGCACGAGAGTAGAAAAACAGAAATATTAGTTTCTAAAATTAAAGACATCAAACATATTGTTGTCGATTCTGAAATTGATGCTTTACTGTTGGAAAACAACTTGATTAAAAAATTAAAACCGCGCTACAATGTTTTGCTTCGCGATGATAAAACCTATCCGTGGTTGTGTATCAAAAAAGAACGTTTTCCACGTGTTTTTACAACCCGAAATCTCGTCAAGGATGGCAGTGAATATTTTGGACCTTATCCAAGTCGGAAAACGGTCAAAGTGTTGTTAGAACTCATTAATGGTCTTTTTCCTTTGCGGACTTGTCACTACGATTTGTCTGAAGAGAAGGTGCGACAAGGAAAATACAAACGCTGTTTGGAATACCATCTTGGCAATTGTAAAGCGCCCTGTGAAGGCTTGCAGACTGAAGAAGAATACGCGGAGCAAGTCAATTCTATTCGGCGAATCCTCAGGGGGAATTTTAAAGATTCTTTGGATGACTTTAAAGTGCAAATGAAAACTTTGGCTGATGAATTGCGATTTGAAGAAGCGCAGAAGATCAAAGAAAAAATACACACCTTAGAAAATTATCAGGCCAAATCGACGATTGTGAATCCGAGGATTAGTGATGTTGCTGTCTTTAGCATTAAAAGTGATGAGGCTTTCGCATACATTAATTTTTTACAAGTGAAGCACGGCGCCATTATTCGATCACAAACACTTGAGCTTAAAAAGAAAATGAATGAAGATGACAAAACCTTGCTCGAACTGGGAATTGTCGAAATCCGGCAGCGATTCGAGAGTCTATCCAAGCGTATTTTAGTGCCTTTTGAGGTTGATTTAGGTGGCGACTTAAAGGTTGTGGTGCCAAAGCTTGGTGATAAAAAAGCATTGGTCGATTTGTCTTTGCGCAACGCGAAGTATTACAGAATGGAGCGTTTCAAGCAAATAAAAATTATCGATCCAGAACGGCATACCAACCGATTGATGGCACAGATGAAAAAAGATTTGCGTTTGCATGAAGAGCCGCGACATATTGAGTGTTTTGACAACTCAAATATTCAAGGAACAAATCCTGTGGCTGCTTGTGTTGTTTTTAAAAATGGGAAAGCCAGCAAAAAAGATTACCGCAAGTTTAATATTAAAACTGTAACAGGTCCTGATGATTTTGCCTCAATGGAAGAAGTGGTTTACAGGCGTTACAAACGTGTTTTGGCTGAAGATGAAGATCTGCCACAACTTGTTGTTGTCGATGGTGGAAAAGGGCAACTCTCTTCAGCTTTAAAAGCTTTGGAGCGTCTAGGCTTAAGAGGAAAATTGCCGATTATAGGAATCGCTGAACGCCTTGAAGAGCTTTTTTATCCAGGTGATCAATATCCACTTTATTTGGATAAAAAATCTGAAACCTTAAAAGTTATTCAGCGCTTGAGAGATGAAGCGCATCGTTTTGGAATCACTTTTCATCGGAATAAACGCAGTCAGGCAGCAATAGAAACAGAGCTTGAAACAATTCCTGGAATTGGTGAAAAAACGACGATAGATTTACTGCGACATTTCCGATCTTTGGCAAAAATAAAAAAAGCTTCAAAGGAAGATCTAGCAGTTGTTGTTGGTGAATCTCGTGCACAAAAAATCATTCAATTTTATCAGCAGATGTCACATGAAAAATAAATTTATAATCTTACTTTTTTTTGTCGTCAGCCTGGCTTCGGCACAAGATAAACTGATAGACTCGCTTCAGCAATCTCCAAAAGATCTAAAAGTCGGACTGGTTTTGAGTGGTGGTGGTGCCAAAGGTTTGGCGCATATTGGCGTGATTAAGAAAATTGAGGAAGCCGGAATTCAGATTGATAAAATCGGCGGCACAAGTATGGGAGCTATTGTCGGTGGTCTTTACGCTGCGGGCTACTCGACTGATCAATTGGATTCTATCTTTAGGCAGATGAATTTTAAAACATTAATTCAAGACGAATTCCCGAGAGAGTCCAAAACCTTTTTTGAGAAAAAACAGTCTGCACGCTATGCAGTACGACTCAACTTTAATAATTTTCAATTAAAAATCCCTTCAGGAATTTCTAAAGGTCAAAATGTGTACAGTCTTCTTGCACAATTGACGGCGCATATCCAAATAAACGATTTTAGTCAATTGCCAATTCCTTTTTATTGTGTGGTGACCAATATTGAAACGGGGCAAGCAGAAATACTAACACACGGTAGATTGGCTGAGGCCATGTCTGCAAGTGGTTCCATACCAACCTTATTTCAGCCTGTTGATATTGAAGGTAAGCTTTATATCGATGGTGGTGTTTTAAATAATTACCCGGTTGAAGAAATGAAAAAACGCGGTGTTGATTACATCATTGGTGTTGATGTGCAGGATAGCCTGATGACACGTGAAAACTTGACAAGTGGATTGGATATATTTACACAAGTCAATAACTTTAGAACAATCAATGCGATGGAGCCAAAGCTTGAATTGACTGATCTTTATATTAAACCAGATATTTCAGGTTACTCTATTATGTCTTTTGATAAAGGTGCTGAAATTATCAAAAGAGGTGAAATAAAAGGCGATAGCATGATGGCGGAATTAAAAGAAGTTGCCGCTAAACAAAAGCATCAAAACAAACGCAAAAAGTTAGAGATTGTTGACAGCTTGACAATAAGGGGGATTAATATAACGCGGAGTTCTAAGTATCCACGAAACTATGTCGTAGGAAAGCTCAATATTGAAAAAAATAAAAAGATACCTTACACAGAACTCAATGATGGTCTCAATAATTTGTCATCT
This sequence comes from Psychroflexus sp., assembly GCA_030457805.1. Lineage (GTDB taxonomy): Bacteria > Bacteroidota > Bacteroidia > Flavobacteriales > Flavobacteriaceae > Psychroflexus. The sequence continues at coordinate 1,683 of JAKDUG010000072.1, read as the reverse complement.
ACTGGGAATTTCAGAAAGATACATTATAGTTTAGATGAAGATGAAAATGCTTATCGATTGAACTTGGATACCTACGAAGACGAGATCAATACTTACCTGAGGTTTGGAGCACATTTTGATCAACTATACAAAACTTCGGCTTTAGTGAACTTAACACGGAAAAGTCTTTTGTTTGAAAACGATCACACATCTTTTGATCTTATCATCGGTGAAAATATTCGTTACGACTTTAGTTATTATATAGATAAAGGGCGTTACTGGAGTATCGGCCTCAATTCAAAATACAATCGTTTTTCTGATGATGTGGACTTTCAGTTTATTGTTGACAATGCACAAATTCCTGATATTAATGTTAATGAAGTCCGTTTGTTATTTAAAGATTTTACCAATCAATTGTTTGTTGAAACGCGATTGTTTAGAAATGCGCGCTTTGGTTTAGGTGGAGAGCATAAGCATCTGAGTGCCACGACGAATACTTTTGCAGCTGATGGTGATAACAACGAAGCTGCAGAGGTTGACAATACAACCTTATTTAGTGCTTATGGTTATTTTAAATACGATAGTTTGGATGATTTTTATTTCCCATCACAAGGTTTCCTTTTTGAAGGAAAGATGAATGTTTACTTGCCTTTTATAGATGATTATTCAGAATTTTCCGTCTTGAAAGGACGAATGGCAAAGGCCTTTAAGATCTTTCCTAAATTAAATGCTTATGTGGGGGCAGAGGCTGGTTTGACAATTGGAAATGAGGATTTGAGAAGCTTAAATTTTTATTTGGGTGGTTTTGGAAATCAAACCATTAATAATTTTCAGCATTTTATCGGCTATGATTTCTTTACCATCTCTGGAAATAGCTATATCAAAGCTGATTTACGATTGGATTACAACTTTATTCCAAGCCATCACATTTTGGCATATGCAAATTTCGCAAACTTAGATGATGATCTATTTAGCAGTAGTGATTGGTTTACAGAGCCGAGCTTTACAGGCTATGCTTTAGGCTATGGAATGGAGACTTTCTTAGGGCCAATTCATTTGATGGGATCTTATTCCCCTGAAGTTAAAAGTGTAGAGTGGTATGTTAGTATCGGCTACTGGTTTTAATCTTTCATAAATCTTTCATCAACAGGCATGACAGTGCCACAATTGTCACAGGTTCTTTTTTCTTCATCGCTGTAGAAATCTTTAAAATGGCTTAAAAAATCTTTTTCAATATCATTTAAAGGAAAGAAGACCTCGTAAAGCTTATGGTTACAATCATCACAAAACCACATAAGCCCATCTTCACTGTCCAGCTCCGTTCTTTTGAGCTCAACGACTAATCCAACCGATCCCTCTTTTCTGACAGGAGAGTGTGGGACTTTTGCAGGGTTTAGAAACATGTCACCAGGGCCGAGTTTCATTGTTTTTTTCTTGCCTTCGTCTTGGATGTGAACTTCAATCTCACCTTCCAATTGATAAAACAACTCTTCGGTTTCATTATAGTGGTAATCTTTTCGAGCATTTGGTCCACCGACAATCATGACAATGAAATCACCGGCATCCTTGTAGATGTTTTTGTTGCCAACCGGTGGCTTTAAAAGATCACGATTTTGTTCTATCCATGTGTTGAGATTAAAAGGTGCTGAAATCGCCATAGCTTTAAAGATTTTTCATAAAAATAATTATTTGTTTTTAAAAATG
>JAKDUG010000004.1 GCA_030457805.1 Psychroflexus sp. | reverse complement strand
CTTTCATAAGCTTACACTTTGATTTATGTGGTCAACCTATATCAGGGACGTACACTTTACAAAAAGCAAAACGCAATTATCAAGATGCCTTGAATGAAGTAGAGACAACAGCCATTTCTGTGGAGCAGGCTAAAGAATCTTTACGCATCAAAGAAGATCGTTTTGCAGAAGGCTTAGAAAAGTCGACTGAGGTTTTAGAAGCTGAAGCGAAATTCTCACAACAGCAACTCAAACATTACAATGCTATTTTCAAACACAATTACACTTCGTATTACCTCAGTTTTTTAACAAATTAAACAAACCCTGATCATGACAAAATTTTTAATAAAATCAGTTGCATTCATTTTCATCGTCAGCTTTATGAGCTGTGGCAATAAGGAAAATAAAGAAACAACAAAACAACAGAAAGATCCAATTACAGTTGAAACAGCAACCGTTAAAGCATCAAACTCTTCATTGATCAGTACAAGCGGGCAAATCAAGGCGCTTGATCAAGCCACGATGAGCACAAGAATGATGGGCTATATTGAAGAAGTCCCTGTTGAAGTAGGCCAGAAAATCAAAAAAGGAGATCCTTTGATACACATCAATAGCCAAGAAATTAATGCAAAAAAAGCACAAGTGGCTGCAGAAATAAATAAGACGAAAGCTAATTTCAAAAATGCAAAACGCGATTATGAACGCTACCAAAATTTACTCGAAAAGAATAGCATCAGTCAGAAAGAATTTGACAATATAGAAATGGCTTTCGATATGGCAAAAGCAAACCAAGAAGCAGCCCAGCAAATGATAGCTGAAGTTGAATCGCAGTTTGCCTATACAAATCTTCGCGCGGCATTTGACGGTATTGTCACCAATATTTATGCAGAGGTTGGCAATTTGGCTCAACCAGGAGAACCCTTATTGAGGATTGAAAATTTATCAAAATTTGAAATCCATACCACTGTCTCTGAATCACAAATTTCAAATATCAAAATTGGTGATTCTGTCGCTGTCAGTATTTCAAGTCTCGGTCTTCAAACAACGGCAAAAGTTTCTGAAGTTGCCGGTTCTGCCTCTCAAACAAACGGACAATATAAAGTTAAAGCCGTTTTAGATCAATCTCCTGATGCCGCAAAATCAGGAATGTATGCCAGTATTAATTTTAAAGTTAAAAACGAAAAGACAGCAGCCACACAACTGATGATCGAAAAAGAAGCGATCATTTCAAAAGGCGAACTCCAAGGCGTGTATACAATAAGTAGCTCAAACACAGCAATTTTAAATTGGTTAAGACTTGGAAAAACACATGACGACATGATCGAAGTGATTTCTGGCATTTCTGCCGATGACACCTACATCCTCCAGGCTGACTCAAGATTGTACAACGGCGCTCCAATTCGCCTTAAATAAAAAACAATGAAACAAGGTATTGCTGGCAAAATTGCTAAAATTTTTTTAGACTCAAAACTGACTGTTTTGCTGATGGTCGTTTTTATGGCTATCGGTGTTTACAGCTCGTTTTTAATTCCAAGAGAAGAAGAGCCACAAATTGACGTGCCGATGGCTGATGTTTTTGTGGCTTATCCAGGTGCAACACCAAGTGAAGTTGAGTCACGCGTGATTGCGCCATTAGAAAAAATAGTCTCGAACGTCAAAGGCGTCAAGTTTGTACACTCCTCTGCACTTCCAGGTCAGGGAATGATGATTGCTCAGTTTTATGTCGGGGAAGATGTGGAGCGTTCTTATGTCAAGCTTTATGACGAAATCATGAAGCATATGGATGAAATGCCACAAGGTATTTCACAACCGCTAATCAAGACGAGATCCATTGATGATGTGCCTATCTTAGGGTTGACATTGTGGAGTGAAAAATACGATGATTTTCAGCTTAAAAAAATCGCTCAGGAGGTTGAGAATGAAATCAAAACAATTAATGATGTCGCCCAAACTGAAATTATTGGTGGCCGTAATGAAGCTCTAAACATTGTTCTCGATCCTTCAAAAATGACATCGGCTGAAGTTGATCCCTTGACAATTAGAAAGCACATCTCTGCTAATAATGTGCAAATGCAATTGGGTAGCTTTAGCCAAAATAATCGCGAGTTTAAAGTGAAGACAAATGGCTTTTTTGAGTCAAAAGAAGATCTTGAAAAACTGATCATTGGTCAAAAAAATCGGATGCCTATTTATTTAAATCAGGTCGCTTCTGTTGAACTCACTGCAGAAATACCAAATCAATATGCGAATTTTGGCTATGGTGCTGGTGACGTGATCAATGCTGAAAATAGTCCTTCAGAATATCCTGCTGTCACTTTATCAGTTGCTAAAAGAAAAGGAGCTGACGCGATGAATATCGCTGACCAAATTTTGGAGCGTGTTGAGCTTTTAAAGCAAAACACCATTCCTAGTGATGTTAAAGTTGAAGTGACTCGTAACTATGGAGAAACGGCTTCTGATAAGGTTTCTGAATTAATGCTTCACCTCATCGGTGCAATTATCGCCGTGACTTTAGTGGTCATGCTCGCCATGGGATGGCGAGGTGGTTTGGTTGTTTTCTTATCTGTACCAATTACCTTTGCCTTGACTTTATTAAGTTATTATCTGTTGGATTATACACTGAACAGAATCACACTCTTTGCCTTGGTTTTCGTAACGGGAATTGTAGTGGACGACTCCATTATTATCGCAGAGAATATGCACAGGCATTTTAAAATGCGGAAACTCCCCTTTAAAGAAGCAGCACTTTATGCCATTAACGAAGTAGGAAATCCAACAATTTTAGCAACTTTCACTGTGATTGCTTCAGTCTTGCCCATGGCATTTGTCAGCGGCATGATGGGGCCTTACATGAGTCCGATGCCGATTGGTGCTTCAATCGCAATGATTTTATCGCTCTTTGTCGCCTTGACAATCACACCTTATTTAGGCTATATATTTTTAAGGGGGAAAGAGAAAAACAAATCTGATGAGCTCGCAAATACCGATGAAGCACAAGGCATTGAAAATACTAGAATTTATAAGCTTTACGACAGATTTGAAAGACCGCTTTTAGAAAACAAGAAGAAAGCTTTTCTCGTTATTGGCGTGACAGCGCTCGTTTTATTTGGAACACTATCTCTCTTTTTCACAGAAACAGTTTTAGTCAAAATGTTACCTTTTGACAATAAGAATGAGTTCCAAGTGATTGTTGATTTACCAGAAGGCAGCACACTCGAGGAAACTTCAGCAGCTGTGAAAGACATCACACAATACATTTCTCAAGAGGAATATGTTCTGAATTACCAAAGCTATATCGGGGCAGCAGCGCCAATTACATTCAACGGACTCGTGCGCCACTATGATATGCGAAAGGAAAATCACCATGCTGATATTCAAGTCAATATCAAAGACAAAGATGACCGCAGCTTGCAAAGTCATGACATTGCAAAACTGATGCGTCCAGGGATTCAAGAGGTTGCTGAAAAACACAAGGCCAATGCAAAGATTGTTGAAGTACCACCGGGGCCACCAGTTTTATCAACTATCGTGGCAGAGATTTATGGCCCAAATGAAGAAGAACAAATCAGGATTGCCCAAGAGATTAAAAATATTTTAAAAAACGCAACAGATGTCGTTGATATCGATTGGCGTATTGAAGCGCCACAAACTGAGTTGACTTATGATATTAATAAAGATAAGGCTCAAAAAGCAGGAATCAGCACACAACAAATTGTACATAGCTTGAGAACTGCTCTTGGCAACGATGCTGTGAGTGCAATGTATATGCCTGAGAAAACTGAGCAAGTGGCTATTGTTTTAAAACTTGATGAAACACAGAAGAATATTGATGGTTTGAACAAAATTGAGATCAAATCTCAAAAAGGTCAAATGGTCCCAATTGGTGATTTAGTTTCAATTAAGGAAGGTGAAATCCCTAAAAGCAAATACAGAAAAAACCAAATGTCAGTGGTGTACGTCACTGCTGAAATGGCTGGTGATCTTGAAAGCCCAGTTTATGCCATTTTAGGAATGGAAGATCAACTCAAAAACATTGAGATTCCTAAAGGCTATGAATTGAGTGAACTCTATGTTGGTCAGCCAGAAAACACAAATGATTACACCGTTAAATGGGATGGTGAATGGCAGATTACACTTGAAGTTTTTAGAGATCTCGGATTGGCTTTTGGCGGCGTGATTATCATTATCTATATGCTGATTGTCGGCTGGTTCCAAAATTTCAAAACGCCAATTGTGATGATGGTGGCCATTCCGTTATCGATGATCGGAATTATTTTAGGCCACTGGATGATGGATGCTTTCTTTACGGCAACATCTTTTATTGGAATGATTGCTCTGGCAGGAATCATGGTCCGGAACTCCGTCCTGCTCATCGACTTTATCAATATCAGATTAGCAGATGGCATTCCTTTAAAGCAAGCTGTTATTGAAGCTGGCGCTGTACGAACAACGCCAATTCTATTAACTGCAGGAACAGTTGTGATTGGCGCCTTTGTTATTCTGTTTGATCCCATATTTCAAGGTTTAGCAATTTCACTAATGGGCGGAACAATTGGCTCCACTTTTTTAACTCTACTCATCGTGCCATTGGTGTATTATTTAATGATGAAAAACAAGTACAAATAATTTAAAAAATAAAAGTTATGAGAAATAGATTAGTCAGAGGAATCGCTGGTACATTTGTATTGATCAGTCTTCTCCTTGCCGTATATGTCAACATTAATTGGCTTTGGTTTACAGCCTTTGTTGGCGCGAATTTATTACAATCCTCAATCACAAAGTGGTGTTTACTAGAAGATATCCTCAGAAAATATTTTGGCGTAAAGGATTAATTTTTAAAAAGCAAGACTAAAAAAAGCGGCGTTCTCAAGATTTTGAGAACGCCGCTTTGTCTTTTAAGAAGTTTCTTAAACCTTAACTTTTACGAATCTGTAAAGTCATTCCTGGCTTAAGTCGATTTGTATTAAGGTCATTTATTTTTTTGATATCTTCAATCGTCACATGTGGGAATTTACGTGAAATACTCCACAGGGAGTCTCCATTTTTAACGTTATAAGTCGCTGTTTTTGAAGAAGATTGCGCTGTTTCCTTCTTAGATTCTGTCGTTTTTGATTTCTTATTCGGTGAAGACTCAACAATTGCTGTTGGTTTCTTTGGGTAGATTGTCAAACGTTGGCCAATACTAAGTTTATCAGAACGCATATTATTCCACCGCCGAATTTGACTTGTGTAAACACCAAATTTCTGTGCAACACGACCTAAGTAATCACCAGATTTTACACGGTAATAAACCTTATCATCAGCTTTATAATACTTTGGTAAAGGCTCATCATGGTTGGCAATCTGCACTTCTGCATAATCGTATATTTTATCTTCATTGGCGACAAATAAACCGACAGCATGGTAAGGTAAACGCAAGTAGTACGCCTTATTTTCTTCATAAGGAATGATGCCTAATTTATAGCTTGGATTTAAGAATTTTAAATAGTCAAGATCAATACTTGTGGCTTTGGCAACATGCTCCAGTTTGATTAAACCTTTGGTATGAACTGTATCTGTGGCATAGAAAACATGTGTAGGTTCATTTGGCGCTAAATGGTGTTCATCAGCATATTCAAAAAGATACATCATCGCTTGAAAAGATGGCACATAGCCCGCCGTTTCTCGGGGTAGAAAACGTCTGAGTTTCCAGTAATTAATTTCGCCTCCGCTTCTTCTGATTGCTTTAGACACATTCCCAGGACCAGAATTATAAGCCGCAAGAGCCAAATCCCAATCATCAAACATGTTGTAAAGTTTCTTGAGGTATTGTGCTGCAGCTTCTGTCGATGCCACAGGATCCATGCGCTCGTCAACATAACTACTGACATCCAAATCGTACATTTTGCCTGTCGCAAACATAAACTGCCATAAACCTGTTGCACCAACACGTGATTTTGCCTGCGGATTTAAGGCTGACTCAACCAGCGCGAGATATTTCATCTCTAAAGGAACATCGTACTTGTCAAAGGTTCTTTCGAAAAGTGGAAAATAAAAACGACTTAAGCTTATCAAACGTTCTGTGCTTTTTTGCCCACGACTCAAATAATAATTGATCACACCTTCTAAAGATGGATTGTATTCAATATGAAAGGGTGTTTTTTGATTCAAGCGCTTGAGACGCTCTTTTAAAACATCAGTTTCAACAGTTTTAATAGACTCACGCTCTAAATTTTTGACTGTGATATCATTGTGAATTTCTTCAAAAAGCTCGGAGTTAGACAAGGCCTGCTGCCAAACGGAATCCAGACGAATTGTCTTTTTGTAATCTTCAAAAACAATTTTAACCGAATCCTGAATAATTTCATGAAACTCCTGTTTACTCAGTTTAGATTCTGGATCTATTTGCGCCTGACTTGTTAAAGTCAAAACGCAAAGACTTAAAACCAATACATACTTCATTCCTTTTATTTCAAATTGAAAGAATTCAAAAATAAGATAAAAAAAACTTTAAAATAAGATTTTAACTAAATCCTGAATCTTTGCAACTTTAAAGACCTCTATTGTATAATTCGTTTTGGGAAGTTTAGCTTGTTTGGAAACAATTATTCTGCCAAAGCCTAACTTTTCGGCTTCAATCACGCGCTGCTCAATCCGGGTCACTGGCCTAATTTCACCAGCCAATCCAACTTCAGCAGCAAAACAAATATCATTTGGGATGGCTTCATCTTCATTGGAAGATAAAATAGCTGCCACAACAGCGAGATCAATAGCAGGATCATCGACTTGAATACCTCCAGTAATATTTAAAAAGACATCTTTAGCACCGAGTTTAAAGCCTGCACGCTTTTCTAAAACTGCCAAAAGCATATTTAATCTTTTCACGTGATAACCTGTGGTGGAACGTTGTGGCGTTCCATAAACTGCTGTACTGACCAATGCCTGAATCTCAATCATCAATGGACGGATACCTTCTAAAGTTGCGGCAATGGCCGTTCCGCTAAGTCCATTATCTATTTTAGATATTAATAAGTCAGATGGGTTTTTGACTTCTTTTAATCCGTAAGCTTGCATTTCAAAGATCCCTAATTCATGCGTAGAGCCATAACGGTTTTTGTGCGCACGCAAGATGCGATAGACATAATTCCGGTCACCTTCAAACTGCAAAACAGTATCGACCATATGTTCTAAAACTTTGGGACCAGCAATACTTCCTTCTTTATTGATATGGCCAATTAAGAGCACTGGCGTATTGGTTTCCTTTGCAAACTTGATCAGTTCTGCTGCACATTCGCGCACTTGAGAAACGCTACCCGGCGAACTTTCGATATAATCCGTATGTAAAGTCTGAATAGAATCAATAATCAAAACATCAGGTTGCACCTCTCCTATTTGTTTAAAAATGTGTTGGGTTTTGGTCTCTGAAAGGATGTAACAATTATTCTCAGTATCAGAAATGCGCTCTGCTCTCAACTTTATTTGCTGCTGACTCTCTTCTCCAGACACATACAGCACTTTCTGTTTAAACTGAAGTGACAGCTGCAACAACAAGGTACTTTTCCCAATCCCAGGTTCCCCGCCAAGAAGGGTGACAGAGCCAGGCACTAGGCCACCACCAAGAACCCGATTGAATTCTCCATTTTTGGTCTCGAGCCGCTGAACGGCAGACACCTCAATATCAGCAATAAGAGTTGGTCGTTGTTTCTTTTTGGCTGGAGATTCTTGTGCATGGCTATCCCAACTCGGTTTTGTTGATTTCTCAACAATCTCTTCTGCTAAAGTATTCCACGCTTTACAAGCATTGCACTGCCCTTGCCACTTGGCGTATTGCGCGCCACAGCTTTGACAGTAATAAACGGTTTTTGTTTTTGCCATAATTATTTTTAGTAGCCGAAAGTCTCTTTAATGGTCTCAGCCTTATCAAGCACATAATCATTCGTCACCCCGCCAGCTTCCTCAAGGCCATAGGCATCTTGATAACTGCGCATGGCTTTTTTCGGTTTGCCTTCTTCTTCAAAATATCTAGCTCTAAAATAGTCGCCTAATAAAGTCTTAGGAAGTTCATTTTGAGCGAGTTTAGCCAAGTCTTTATACTGGTCAAACTTCTTGTTTTTTTCTATGGCTTGTTGAATATACATAAAGTCACTCACACGGTATTTAATGTCTAAAGCATAAAGTTCATAAATGGTTTCATACTTTTGAATAAGATATTCTACATAGTGATCTGCTTTTAAAACTTGCCTGTCATATTCTTGTTGCGAAATGGGTTTATAAAGCGAGAAAATATTTTGAAAAGCTTCAGGTAAAGCAGGACCAATCATACTAAAGTGGTCTGCTTTTTTAATGTCATCATAGTAATAATAAAAGTTTTCGTTTTCAACAATTGAGAACTTTGCATTTGCTCCTCTAATCTTGGTTCTCAAAGCGTCAACATCATTTTCTGCCGTTGCTAAATAATACCATATTTTGTGTTTAGATTTACCAAAAGCATCTTGCAAGCGGTTAATATTATTGGGCGTATAATCTGGACTGAGATTAATATACCCTCTAAATACAGGATTGGACTTCATTACAAAATAACTCGCAAAATCTGACATATAATCCTGTCCGACTATCACGGCAAATGGTGAGGCTCTATAGTTTTCATCGACAAATTTCATCACTTCTAAGCTGACAAAATCATAAAACTTAACTCCTTTTCCTTCAGGATAACCAGCACCGTCATCCTTTTGTCCATCTTCTTCACGGAAGCCAGCTTGATTGATCCCAATGACAATGACTTCAGGAATATACTCCCAATAAGAGTAAAAATCAGATATTCCAGCTACAGGCTCAAACATATAATCGCCGTCAAAAGTGACCACGACTGGATATTTTTTCTCTTTATTTTTTTCGTAATTTCGCGGAAGCTGCACCTTGATTTGGCGTGTTTCTTCTAATATCTTAGAATCAACTTGGACGTATTCTTTTTGAGAAAACCCTAAGACAAAACATAACATAAAAACAATAGTAGTGTGTTGTTTCATAAAAATATAATTTATTAGTAAAGGTATTAAATTTTATTTTTATTGACAAGCGGCAGCAGAAAAGCAGAAGCGCCACCAATCACTACAACCAAAAGTGTTTGCGCAGCCCAAACGATCCATCCGAATGATTCGCCAGCGACAGCACTTCCGCCAAAAAGAGCAATACTTGCCCCGACTGTGAGCGGATAAATACCAATACCGCCATTTGTGATAGACATTGAAAATGAACCAAACACAAAAGCAACCAACATCACGTTTAAGCCGAGATCTGCAGTTTCGGGGACACTGTATTTCACAACCACAAACATGGCGACGTAGAGGAACCAAATCAAAAGGGTATGGCCGATAAAAGCAATTCTGTTTTTCATTTTTAGAATTGTTTTCATTCCCTTTAAAACGCCTTCTAAGAACACTTTTACCTTGATAATCAACCTGTGTTGTGATCTTTGTAGAATTTTTAAGCCCAAAATAAAAATGCCGATAAGCAAAAGCATCAAAGCAAATGTTATGAGCGGATTAATGGACTGTGCTTTAAAAAAACTAAGAATAATATCTGTTTGCAACACGACTGTCAGACCAACGATACTTAAAAGCATGATGAAATCAATGACACGCTCGGTCACAATTGTCCCAAAACTCTCTTGAAAATTAACCTTTTCGTATGTTGAAATACTGACGGCTCTCAAAACTTCACCAGATCGAGGAATACCAAGATTAGCGAGATAGGCAAACATCAACGACATAAATGAATTTGAAAATTTAGGTTTGACATTTAGAGGCTCTAACAGATAATGCCAGCGATACGCCCGAGATAAATGTGATAAAACTCCTAGTAAAACAGAAACTGAAACCCAGAAAAGGTCCGCCTTTTTTACATTTTCCCAAATTAATTGTCGCTCTTCAGCCTCAAATCTCAACAGTGATATCACCACAAAAAAAACACCTATGACTAAAGGGATAGCAATCTTTAGGAGTTTTTTTTTCCGTTGATTCATGAGTCCAAAAGGTTCTGATCATTAGGAAAAACAAGGCTAGGTTTAAAGCTCTTTGCCTCATCAATTGTCATAAAACCATAAGACATAATAATCACAATATCCCCAGGAGCCACACGTCTAGCAGCAGCTCCATTGAGTGTGATTTCTCCACTCTGACGCGGACCAGGAATCACATAAGTTTCAAGACGCTCACCATTGTTATTATTGACAATCTGAACTTTTTCGCCTTCAATAATTTGCGCAGCCTCCATCAGATCTTCATCAATAGTGATGCTTCCGATATAATTTAAATCTGCACCTGTCACCTTGACGCGGTGAATTTTTGATTTGACAACTTGTATTTGCATAGGTTTATTTAAAAAGCAATATTATCAATTAGTCTAACATCTCCAGAAAAAGCAGCCATAAAACCACGGTAGGAATTGTCACTCTTTATTTGTGTGACTGGAACCAAATCATCTGCAGCAGCAATTTCAAAATACTCTAAATCAAGACCTTGACTCGCATCAAAAAGTGATTTAACAATTGTTTTAATTTCCTGAATATCTTTCTCAGCATGAAAAGCAGCTTTCGCTTTTTGCAAACTTAAATGAATCAGGGCAGCCTCATCTAATTGCTTTTCTGTCAATCTAAAATTACGAGAGCTTTCTGCCAAACCACTTGCTGTCCTTGATGTTGGACAACCAATCACTTCAACATCCTGACCTGTGATTTGAACTAACTTCTTAACCAAAGCCAATTGTTGATAATCTTTTTCACCAAAAAAAGCTTTATGCGGCTTAACAATATCAAAAAGGTGCTTCAAAATTGTGCCCACACCATTGAAATGTCCGGAGCGAAATTGTCCCTCCATATATTGAACAATACTTCCAAAATCGAATTCTTCAGCTTGGACTTGATTGCCGTAAATGCCCTCGACACTTGGGCTGAAAACAATCGTGTTCGGATTGTTGCTCATCAGCAAATCGTAGTCGCTTTGGTGGTTTTTTGGGTAATTTTTAAGATCTCCCGCGTTATTAAACTGTGTCGGATTTACAAAAATACTGACAATCACATAGTCGCAATATTGAAAAGCAAAATCAACTAAAGTTAAGTGTCCGTGATGCAAAGCGCCCATAGTTGGCACTAAACCGATGATTTTTTTCTGCTCCTTGAGCTTAACAACTTCTTTTTGAAGTTTTTGTGAGTCTGTTATATCCACTCTCGTTTTCTATAATTAATTTGCAAAGCTAATATTTTCACTTCAATCCGCATAAAATTTCGTAAATTTGCAGCTTTATAAATAATCATCCTTTTCCACATGAAAGATAAACGCATATTATACGTATCGTCTGAGGTTGTTCCGTATTTACCAGAAAACAACATTTCTTCTTTATCATTTGAAGCTCCAAAAATGGTCAATGCTGCAGGTGGTCAAACAAGAATATTTATGCCACGATTTGGAAACATCAACGAAAGAAGACATCAACTTCATGAAGTGATCCGCTTATCAGGTATGAATCTTGTTGTCAACGACCTTGATATGCCTTTGATCATTAAAGTTGCATCAATTCCAAAGGAAAGAATGCAAGTTTATTTTATTGATAACGAAGATTATTTCAAACGCAAAGCAACACTAACTGACGAAGATGGTGAACTTTTTGAAGACAATGACGAACGCGCTATTTTCTTTGCAAAAGGCGTTATTGAAACAGTCAAAAAACTAAACTGGGCACCTGATATTATACATGTCAACGGGTGGTTAGCTTCCCTTCTCCCAATGTATTTACGTAATTACTACGGGAACGAACCGTTGTTCAAAGAATCAAAAATTGTGACATCTGTGTACAATCAAAGTTTTGATGGTGCGTTAGAGCCTGACATGATGAAGAAGGTTTTGTTCGATGGTTTAGAAGACGACACCGTGATGCACCTCAAGACGCCAAATTATGTCAATATCATGAAAGTGGCAATTGACAACTCTGACGGAATCATTTACGGCAGTGAGGATGTCCCAGAAGAATTGGTTTCTTATGTCGCTGACAAAGATGTGCCAACTTTAGAATACAAGTCACGTGAAGCTTTTGCACAAGCCTACCAAACTTTCTACTTGAAAGATATTTTAAATGAAGAAGAAGAAGAACAAGAGGACTAGAATGAATAGATTATTAAAAAACACGCTTGGCTTATTCGGTTTTATCATTGCAATGACAGCCTGCCAAGACAACACCTTTGAAACTGGAAGTGATTACATCGACAGCATTGATCTACAACCCGCTTATGAAATTGACGAAGTCACTTCATATAGCGAGAAAATAGGAGCTGTTCAAACGAACGGATTGTCAAATTACCTATTAGGAAATTATGACGATCCTATTTATGGTAAAAGCACGACCAGTCTACTGACACAATTGAGCTTAGGAAGTACAAATCCTGATTTCGGAACCAATCCAGAGGTCGATAGTGTGGTGCTATCTTTTCCTTTATTTGGTCGTAAAATCGAGGAAGACACTTATGAACTCGATTCCATTTATGGTGAAGGAGATTTTAAAATGAAGATCTATGAATCAAACTATTACCTCAGGAATTTAGACCCGGGTGATGATGGTGAGTTCGATCAAAATCAAGCTTACTATTCAGATCAAATAGGTGAGTTTGAAAATTTCTTTGAGTCAACACCTCTTTTTGAATCTGACGTTATCACTTATGATGAAGTCATTTCACCAATTACACTGATTGATAGTAGCAAATCTGAGGTTGACACCATCAGAATGTCGCCGCGTATTCGTATTAAACTACCAAAGGCTTATTTTCAAGATAAGATTATTGACCAAGCAGGCAACAATGTTCTTGTGAATAACAATAATTTTATCAACCACCTCAGAGGTTTATATTTCCAAATGGAACAAGTGGGCCCTGACCCAATCATGTTTTATTTAAACTTTGCCACTGATGCGACTGAAATAAAGATCCATTACACAACAGAGCGTGAAAATAACAGCACTGACGACGGCGATGAAAGCAATGAAAAACACGAAAGTTTCAAGCTGAACTTCCAAGGCATCAAAGTTAACTTATATGACAATGATTTCGGCGTCGACTTATCTAATCAAGACAAGACAAATGGCGAAGAAAACCTCTACTTGAAAGGCGGAGAAGGTTCGGCAGGAATCATCAATCTCTTCTCAGGACCAGATTCAAATAACGATGGTGTTTCTGATCAACTTGAAGAATTACGTGAAAAAAATTGGATCATTAACGAAGCGAATTTGATTCTTTATGTCAATGATGATATTGCTTCCACTGATCAAAATATCGTCAAGCGTCTTTTTATCTACAATGCTGACGATAACAGGATTTTACCAGACTACCTAAATGACCCATCAGTCAATGAAAACAATCCGACAAACTCGGCTTTCATTCACCTTCCTCCTTTAGATGAAGATGATAATGGCAATAAATTTTACAGATTGCGTATCACCAACCACATTCACAATGTGATCAATAATGATTCAACAAACGTAAAATTAGGGCTTTTACTTTCAGAAAACGTCAACTTAACAAAGACCAAAAAAGTAAAGAATGACGATCCATCAGAAATCAGTAAAGTCATCGAAAGCTCTGTCATCACACCAAGAGGAACTGTCCTTCACGGAAGTAACTCACCAGATGAGCAGAAAAGAATGAAACTAAGAATCATCTATACAGAAACAGAAAATTAACCTAATCTAACCAATAATTATGTGTGGAATCGTAGGATACATCGGACCTAAAAACGCCTATAATGTCGTTTTAAAAGGCCTACAAAGACTCGAATACAGAGGCTATGATAGTGCAGGAGTCGCACTATACGCAGATGATGAATTGAAAATTTGCAAAACAAAAGGAAAAGTTTCAGAGCTCGTTAAGAAATGTGAAAAAGAAAATATCACCTCTGGACATATCGGAATCGGACATACACGCTGGGCAACACACGGAGAGCCTAACGATGTCAACTCGCATCCGCATGTTTCCAACTCAGGTGATCTTGTTATCATCCATAACGGGATCATTGAAAATTATGAATCACTTAAAAAAGAACTCACCAATAGAGGCTATTCTTTTGAATCAGATACTGACACAGAAGTTTTAATTAACTTGATTGAAGATGTTAAGAAAAAAGAAAACGTCAAGCTTGGCAAGGCCGTTCAGGTGGCTTTAAACCAAACTATTGGCGCATACGCAATTGCTGTTTTTGACAGAAATAAACCCAATGAAATCGTTGTTGCTCGACTAGGAAGCCCATTGGCTATAGGTGTAGGAGAAGATGAATACTTCATCGCTTCTGATGCTTCTCCTTTTATCGAGTTTACAAATAAATCTATTTATCTTGAAGATGGTGAAATGGCCGTTGTCAGATTAGGGCGAAATATTAAAGTGCGAAAAATCAAAAATGATAAATTAATTGAGCCTTATGTTCAAGAACTCCAATTAAGCCTTGACCAGATTGAAAAAGCGGGTTATGAGCATTTTATGCTGAAAGAAATTTACGAACAACCCGAAGCCATTAAAGATACCTACCGCGGACGTATGCTTCCTGAAAAAGGACTCATCCGTATGGCTGGTATTGATGATAATATTGAAAAATTCCTCAATGCAAGACGCATTATTGTCATTGCTTGCGGAACATCATGGCATGCTGGGCTCGTCTCAGAATATTTATTTGAAGATTTTGCTAGAATCCCAGTCGAAGTTGAATACGCTTCTGAATTCAGATATCGCAACCCAATCATCACAGAGGATGATGTCGTTATCGCAATTTCTCAAAGTGGAGAAACAGCGGATACAATGGCGGCAATTAAAATTGCTAAAGAAAAAGGCGCTTTTGTTTTTGGTGTTTGTAATGTCGTTGGTTCATCTATTTCTAGAGAAACTCACGCAGGTGCATACACACATGCGGGACCAGAAATTGGCGTTGCCTCGACAAAAGCATTTACGACACAAATCACTATATTAACTTTGATCGCTCTTAAACTAGGAAAGCAAAAAGGAGAAATTTCAAATTCTCAATTTCATGCCTACCTAAATGAATTGGACTCAATTCCAGAAAAAATTGAGAGAACACTTCAAACAAATGACGCGGTCATCAAAGTTGCAGAAGCTTACAAAAAAGCAAAAAACTGTTTGTACTTAGGACGTGGACATAACTTCCCTGTTGCTTTAGAAGGCGCATTGAAGCTCAAAGAAATCTCATACATCCATGCAGAAGGATACCCAGCTGCAGAGATGAAACACGGTCCGATTGCTTTGATTGATGAAATGATGCCAGTTGTTGTTATTGCCACGAAAAAAGGGCACTATGAAAAAGTGGTCAGCAATATTCAAGAAATCAAATCGAGAAAAGGAAAAATCATAGCTGTTGTCACTGAAGGTGATACCTCTGTTAAGCAAATGGCAGATCATATCTTAGAGGTGCCAGATACATTTGAAGAATTCACTCCATTGTTGACGACAATACCACTACAATTATTGTCGTATCACATTGCTGTCATGCTCGGAAAAAATGTTGATCAACCGCGAAATTTAGCAAAATCAGTCACAGTAGAATAAAGAATTTATTTTTAAAATTGCAACTTCATTTTTTTATAAAAAAGTGGTATATTTGCAAACTGAAAATTAATTTTTCTCAAACATCATAAAACTCCTTGATAATGTCTAAAATTACAGGTAAAATATCTCAAATCATTGGTCCAGTCATCGATGTTGAGTTTGAAAATTCAAAAGATTTACCAAAGATTTACGATTCTTTAGAAATCAAAAGAGAAGACGGCAATATATTAGTCTTAGAAGTTCAATCTCATACTGGTGAAAATATCGTCAGAACAATTGCAATGGACTCTTCTGATGGTTTAAAAAGAGGAACTGAAGTTCTTTCGACTGGCAACCCAATTCAGATGCCAGTGGGTCAAGATATTTACGGGCGTTTATTTAACGTCACAGGTGATCCAATTGATGGCATGGAAGAGCTTCCTAAAACAGGAAAAGACGGCATGTCAATCCACAGAGATGCACCAAAATTCGAAGATCTTTCTGTCTCTAAAGAAGTCCTTTATACAGGCATCAAAGTCATTGACCTTATCGAACCTTACTCAAAAGGCGGAAAGATTGGTCTCTTTGGCGGTGCTGGTGTTGGCAAGACTGTCTTGATTCAAGAATTGATCAACAACATTGCTAAAGGTCACGGTGGTCTATCTGTTTTCGCAGGTGTTGGTGAAAGAACACGTGAAGGAAATGACCTCCTGAGAGAAATGTTAGAATCAGGCATTATCAAGTACGGAGACGATTTTATGGAGTCTATGGAAAGTGGTGGATGGGATCTTAAAAAGGTTGACAAAGCTGCCATGAAAGACTCTAAAGCAACTTTCGTCTTCGGACAAATGAATGAACCACCTGGAGCACGTGCACGTGTGGCACTTTCAGGATTGACAATTGCTGAATATTTTAGAGATGGTGCTGGCGAAGCACAAGGAAAAGATGTCCTTTTCTTCGTTGACAATATCTTTAGATTTACACAAGCAGGTTCTGAGGTTTCTGCACTTTTAGGACGTATGCCTTCTGCCGTTGGTTACCAGCCGACATTAGCAACTGAAATGGGCGCGATGCAAGAGCGAATTACGTCGACTAAAAGAGGATCAATTACTTCAGTACAAGCAGTATATGTTCCTGCGGATGACTTAACTGACCCAGCGCCAGCTACAACATTTGCTCACTTAGATGCAACAACTGTATTGTCTCGTAAAATTTCTGAACTCGGTATTTACCCAGCAGTAGATCCACTCGAATCAACATCGAGAATTTTGACAGCTGATATTCTAGGGGATGCCCATTATAAATGTGCACAACGTGTCAAAGAGCTTTTACAGCGCTATAAAGAATTGCAAGATATTATCGCCATTTTAGGGATGGAAGAATTATCTGAAGAGGATAAATTAGCAGTCTCAAGAGCGCGTCGTGTTCAACGTTTCTTATCTCAACCTTTCCACGTTGCAGAACAATTTACGGGTCTAAAAGGTGTTCTTGTAGATATTAAAGAAACGATCAAAGGATTTAATATGATTATGGATGGTGAATTAGATCACATACCTGAATCTGCATTTAACCTTAAAGGAACAATCGAAGAAGCGGTTGAAGCTGGAGAGAAAATGTTAGCTGAAGCTTAAAATCAATATTATGCAATTAGAAATTGTTACACCAGAAGAAGTGATTCTCGATCAAGATGTTCAATCTGTGAGTGTGCCTGGCATAGAAGGTGAGTTTCAAATTTTAGATAATCACGCGCCTATCGTTTCAGTCTTAACACAAGGAATCATCAAACTTGACGCAAATACAATATTGCCGAAAGCTGCAGAAAATGCTTTTCAAAAACAGAAAGGAAAACTTTGTATGAAGATTTCTGGTGGCGTTATCGAAATGAATAATAACAAAGTGATTGTTTTGACAGATTAATTAAAACAATCTCTAATTTATACAAAGCTCATCTTTATAGGATGAGCTTTTTTTTGCTTATAAGTTACTGGCGTGTTCTTCAAATATATCAGCCAATGCGGGAAAGTAATTTTGATATAATCCAAACGTATTTTGGAAGATGAGAGAGTTTTCAAGCCAAGTTTCAGATTTGAGTGCATAAAATGAATCGATATAATCTAAACTGAGATAGAAAACAATCAGCAGAAGAAGTAATTTAAGCAGGCCAAATAAACCGCCAAACAAACGATTTACTAGGCCCAAAGCAATCATTTTTAAAAAACTTGTCATAAGCTTAGCTATCAAATGTACAAGGGTGACAACAATAATAAAGAGGAGGAAAAAGCTGAAGACTTGCAAATTTTCTTCTGACCATTCAAAATATTGAGATAAATAAACAGAGGAGAAATAAGCATAATAGCGATAAGCAAGCCACAGGCCGGAAAACAAAGCAACAAAGCCAGCCAACTCATTAAAAAGGCCTTTCTTGAATCCTTTAAAGAGAAATAAGAGCGCAAGGACACCAACAATAATATCAAAAATATTCATCCGGTAAATATACTAATTTAACCGAAAGCTATAAGTTTGCAACATGATAGGAGACGAAAAATTAAAAGAACGATGGAGCAAACTCTCAGGTAAACTTTCTGAACAGTTTGGCGATGGAGAGCAACTCGAGTTGGATGCGATTATTTACTTAATCGGCGTGCAAGAACTAGGGAAACCACAATTGAAATTCAAAAAAGATGATAAAATAAATTTAATGCATATTGCCATCTGCAAATTATTGGAAGATTACGGCTATTATGAATTTGATTTCGTCGATGAAGACGGATGGCCCCATTATACAAATATTTCAAAACTTCCCGCACTCAAAGCTGGTGAACAAAGCGTATTGATGAAAGAAGCAATTGTTACTTATTTTTTAGAGCGCGACTACATCAATTAAACAGACTTTCCATTTTAAGCATAAATTAATTTGTATTTTTGCAACCTCATTTACAAGCCGACTTATGATTGATCAGATTAAATCTCATATTGAAAACGTCAAAAATTTCAAAGCATCTTCGGAACAAGAACTCGAAGAATTTAGGATTACTTATTTAGGCAAAAAAGGGATTCTTAATGACTTCTTTTCAAAATTCAAAACTGTCCCTAACGCACAGAAAAAAGACTTTGGAAAAGCAATCAACGCACTCAAACAAGAAGCGACTGCTAAGATTGAAGCGTCTAAGGCTTTCTTTAAAAATCAACAGGAGGAAAAAGGGATTTATGGCGACTTAACAAAACCAGGTGAACAAATTGAAATCGGATCAAGACACCCGATTTCTGTGGTAAAAAACCAAATCATCGAAGTCTTTTCTAATATTGGCTTTAATGTATCGGAAGGACCCGAAATTGAGGATGACTGGCACAATTTCTCTGCCTTAAACCTGCCAGAATATCACCCAGCGCGTGACATGCAAGACACATTCTTTATCCAAACCGATCCCAAAGATATTTTACTGAGAACACACACATCAAGTGTGCAGGTGCGCTACATGGAAAACAACAAACCTCCTATCCGCACAATCTCTCCAGGTCGTGTTTTTAGAAATGAAGATATCTCATCACGGTCACATTGTATTTTCCACCAAGTTGAAGGTTTATACATCGACAAAGATGTCTCTTTTAAAGACTTGAAACAAACACTGATCTACTTTACAGAACAACTTTTTGGAAAATCAAAAATTAGACTCAGACCATCATATTTTCCATTTACAGAGCCAAGTGCTGAAGTTGATATCTACTGGGGACTAGAAACAGAAACAGACTACCGCATTACAAAAGGAACGGGTTGGCTCGAGATCATGGGCTGTGGCATGGTAGATCCAAATGTGCTAAAAAATGTCGGCATAGACCCTAATGAATACTCAGGATTTGCTTTCGGAATGGGAATCGAGCGTATCGCTATGCTCTTGTACCAAATTGAAGATATCAGAATGTTTTACGAAAATGACATCCGCTTTTTAAAGCAATTTAAATCTGTGCTCTAAGCCTAAAGTCTCTAAAAGATGAAGAAAGACATCCAAATTCCAGACGTTAAGAATGTATATGTTGCAGCGCTCTTTGAGTACAATGACGATTTTAAATCCGATGAGTGGAATATTTACATCATCAACGAAAACGAAGAAGCCTTAGACACCTTACTTATTGTTTCTGACGGAAAATCAGATAACAAAACGACATCGACTTTACGTAAAAAACTAGAGCGTTTACCAGCGCATTCCGCTGCGCACCTTGAATACCTTCAAACTGAACTCACGAGCTTTGAAAACTGCTTTAAAGTCACATACTTCATCGGAAATAAGATGTTCCACAAGGACTTTGTATTCCCACCACATTCAATTTCTCAAAAGAAAGCAAAGGCAATCAAGGCTATTGGAAAAAAAGGAATTTTAGCGACCTAATTAAATTTAACGACTCGCTTTTTTGTAATTCATCAAAACGATGGCAAACAAAATCATGGCAATCCCAATCCATTTCGTGTAATTTTGCTCCTCGCCTAATACGAAATATCCCATCATCACTGCCACTGGCAACTCCATTGAAGAGACAATTGCGCCCAAGCCAACATTGATTTTTGGCATGCCAGACGTAAAAAACAAAGGCGGCAAAATCGTTCCAAACAAGGCTAAAACAGGCCCCCAGAGTTTAAAAATCTCGAAGTTAAAACTGCCTTCATAGCTGATAATGGTAAAAATACTTGCAATCGCTAAACCGCCAAGCATCATCCACTTACTCCGCGTAAACGAATGGTATTGCAAGGACACCTTATTTGAAGTGATCATCGTTGTTGCAAAAGACAAGGCCGCACAAAAACCATACAGCAAACCAATTCCACTCACAGATTGATCTTGCACAAGCAAATCAGCAGCGAGAACAGTACCGATTAAAACCAGAATGACAGCACTAATTTTCTGCTTTGTCGGCTTGACTTTATTGACAACAATATCAAAAACAACACCGATCCAAACACTCTGCATCAACAACACAATTCCGACAGAAACAGTGATTGTCTGCATGGCTAAATAATAGAATATACTCGTAAAACCAAGAGAGGTGCCCGACAAGACGAGATATAAACGCGACCTATTCCGAACTGCTTTCGTCTCTTCAGGTCGCGATGATTTTTTAAGAAATAAATTGAGAATCACCAAACCGATAAAGCCGATGAATAGCTGTGCAAAAGTCACCTCATAAACCTTAAATCCATCTTGATATGCTAATTTCACAAAAGTGGTGAGCAAGCCGTAGCATGAGGCGCCTAGAGCTACAAAAAGTGCTCCCTTGAATACTGAATTCATAAAAAAGATAAGTAAAGATTAAACTAATTTGTCTGCTAGTTTTGCAAAGACTTTTTTGGGATTTTTATCGAGATACAAAACCTTATAAACTGCATTAATGATTGGTGTTTTGGCTTTACTATCATCTTTTTTATTGATATCATAAGCACTTTTAGCAGCGTAATATCCCTCAGCGACCATACTCATTTCAAGTTGTGCACTTTTAACGGTATAGCCTTTTCCGATCATATTTCCAAATAAGCGATTTCGGCTAAAAACTGAATAACCTGTCACCAATAAATCCCCTAAGTAGGCAGAATCATTAATGTTTCGTTTCATTTTGTAGCGTTTTTTGATAAAGCGTTTCATTTCCTTAATAGCATTACTCATCAAAACACTTTGAAAATTATCTCCATATCCTAAACCATGTGCAATACCTGCGGCAATAGCATAGATATTTTTAAGCACGGCAGCGTACTCCGTTCCGATCACATCTTCGGTAATATTACATTTGATATAATCACTGCTTAAATGATCGGCAACAAGCTGCGCATTGGTTTCGTCAGCAGAAGCAATCGTCAGATAAGACAAGCGCTCCAAAGCAACTTCCTCAGCGTGGCAAGGCCCTGTAATGACGCCAATATTTTCAAAAGGAATATTATAGTTCACATTAAAATGCTCCCCGACGAGCAAATAAGATTCAGGGACAATTCCCTTGATAGCACTAAAAACGATTTTATCCTTTAAAGGAACTTTTATCTTATTCATCTCACTTTGTAAAAAAGCGGATGGCACAACAAAAATCAAAACATCTGACTTCTCAATAACGACATTGATATCGCTTGATAAGTTCAGTTGGCTTGTGTCAAACTCGACAGCACTCAAGTAATTTGGGTTATGTCCTTCCGTTTGGATATGGTCAATAGCCTGTTCATCTCGGATGTACCAATTGATGGTTTCTAAATTTTCACTGAGCATTTTCACAATGGCTGTCGCCCAACTCCCGCCTCCGATCACTGCAAATCGCGGTGAGTTTAAAGGACTGCGATTTTCTGATTTTATATTATTTTTTTTCACGTTTTCTTAATTTCTATAAAAATTCATCTCATCCACGTACTTCCAAACTTGAGTTGGCAGCAACGGCTCAACATTCTTCCCATCTTTAATTGAACGCCGAATCAGCGTTGATGAAATTTCAATTATTGGTGTATCCGTTTTGACAATCTTCGGATGATTTTTAAAAGCGTCTGAAAT
Source organism: Psychroflexus sp. (assembly GCA_030457805.1). Taxonomy (GTDB): domain Bacteria; phylum Bacteroidota; class Bacteroidia; order Flavobacteriales; family Flavobacteriaceae; genus Psychroflexus. Next base: position 12,951 of record JAKDUG010000004.1, on the reverse strand, counting down.
TTCATCTTTTGAAATTCGCGGACACACATAAATTTTATGATGTTCTAGAATATATTCATAATTTTTCCACTTATGGAAGTGATTGAGATTATCTTCTCCCATTATAATTGCAAATTCGTTCGTCGGATGCTTTTCAGCTAACTTCGCTAGCGTTAAGCTTGTGTAATTGGGCTGCGGTAAATTAAATTCAACATCGCTGACATGCAAGTGATCATAGCCTTCTAAAGCCCGATAGACTAATTCAAATCTGTGATAATTGGACAGTAAATTTGAACGTTTTTTAAAAGGACTTTGTGGCGTCACCACCAACCAAACTTCATCCAAATCAGTAAATTGTGACAAGTGATTTGCAATGATTAAATGCCCAATATGAAAGGGATTGAAAGTCCCAAAGTACAAACCAACCTTTTTATTCATAACTATTGATTTACAAAATCATCGACAAGATGATAAGCTTCTTCCAAAGCTGCATTGAGTTCATTATTCACAATAATATGATCAAATTGTGGCGCTGTTGCCAGTTCAATTGACGCTTTGGCAATCCGCATATTAATTCGATCTTCAGTTTCTGTTTGTCGTTTTTTCAAACGGATTTTGAGTTCCTCAATACTTGGTGGTTTCACAAAAACAGCCAAGGTGCGTTCTGGATATATCCGCTTGATATCTAAGCCACCAACGACATCAATATCAAAAACAACATGTTTGCCTTTTGCCCAAATTCGTTCAACTTCTTTTTTTAATGTGCCGTAAAAATTATCGCGATACACTTCCTCCCACTCTAAAAAATCATCACTTTTAATATAAGATTTAAAGTCTTTTAAACTCATAAAATAATAATCTTCTCCATCAACCTCATGCGATCTAGGATCACGTGAAGTGGCTGAAATAGAGAAATCAAGGTTGAGTTCTTCTCTTGATAATAAATAACGAACAATTGTTGTTTTTCCTGAGCCTGAAGGCGCTGAAAACACAATAAGTTTTCCGTTTTCTGCTAACATATTTAAAGCACGTTTAAAAGTTGTTCCTTAATTTTTTCCAACTCATCCTTCATCTTAACAACGAGTTTTTGCATTGGTGCATGATTTGATTTAGACCCAATTGTATTGATCTCACGCCCAATCTCTTGACATATAAAATTCAATTTTTTCCCATTAGAGTCAGCAGAATCTAAATTTTTAGCAAAGTAATCAAGGTGATTTTCTAAACGAATTTTCTCTTCAGTAATATCGTATTTTTCGATGTAATAAACCAATTCTTGCTCAAACCGATTTTCATCAACATTGACTTTTAAATCATCAACGGCTTTGTGCAAACGCGTTCTAACATTTTCAATACGCTCAGGGTCCATCGCTATCACTTCATTGACGAGCGCTTTCAAGTTATCAATGCGAAATCTAAAATCAGTCTCCAAGGCTTTCCCTTCATCCAAACGATGTTTGAGAAGTGTTTGCAAGGCTTCTTCTAAAGCAGCTTCAATTGCTTTGACTTCATGTTTTTCTAAATCTGTTTTATCCGTTGACAAAGCTTCCGGTAATTTCATGACGATACCCAACAAATCAGAAAGATCTTTCTCTTCATCTGGCTGAATTTGCTGAAGTTGATTTAAGTAATTCTCAACAATTTTGGTGTTGATCACCGCTGAGGTTTCTCCTGTTTTTGATTCGACATAAAGCGAAACATCGACCTTTCCGCGTTTTAAAACCTCAGAGATTTTATTGCGCAGTGGAATTTCGATTTCGCGGTATTGAGAAGCAGCTCTAAAATTAATATCTAGATTTTTACTATTCAATGATTTGAGCTCGACATGGATCGTTTGATCTGTCAAATCGTGCGTACTTTTGCCGTAACCCGTCATGGATTGAATCATAATCAGTATTTAGAAATGAACCTGCAAAGGTAAAAAAACTAAAACTATGCCCACTATTATATCTGATTATGCGTTAATTATTTTAATTTTACACAGTTAAAGAGTTTGATTCTATGAAATACTATCTAATTGCTGGTGAAGCTTCTGGAGATTTGCACGCTTCAAATCTAATGAAAGCCTTACTCAAAAAAGATGAAAATGCAGATTTCAGATTTTGGGGTGGCGATTTGATGACAGAAGTGGCACAACACAATCCCGTAAAGCATTACAAAGATCTTGCTTTCATGGGGTTCATTGAGGTTGTGATAAATTTAAAAACCATTTTAGGGAATATCAAAGTCTGTAAAAATGATATTGAAAACTACAATCCAGATGTGATCATCTTTATTGATTATCCTGGTTTTAATATGCGTATTGCCAAATGGGCCAAACAGAGAAACATCAAAACTTTCTACTATATCTCGCCTCAAATCTGGGCTTGGAAGGAAAATAGAATTAAAGCAATCAAACGTGATGTTGATGAAATGTTTGTCATTTTACCTTTTGAGAAAAACTTTTACGAAGACAAACACAACTATCCGGTACACTTTGTCGGCCATCCACTTTTAGATGCTATTGATCAACTCGAGGTTAGAAGTTTGGAGGAATTTCAGAAAAACCACGGTCTAGATCAACGCGAAATTATTGCAATTCTCCCTGGTAGTCGAAAACAAGAAATTGTCAAGATGCTGTCAACGATGCTTGAAATGCCAAAGAAATTTAAAGCTTATCAATTTGTAATTGCAGGCGCGCCGAGTCAGGATCAAGCTTTTTATGAACAGTTTCTCGTCAAAGAAAATGTCAGTTTTGTGACAAACGAAACTTACAGTTTACTATCACATTCAAAAGCTGCCTTAGTCACTTCTGGCACAGCGACACTTGAAACGGCCTTGTTTGAAGTTCCAGAAGTTGTTTGTTATAAAGGAAGTCAAATTTCTTATCAAATAGCAAAACGCATTATCAAACTCAACTATATTTCCTTGGTCAACTTGATCATGGATAAAGAAGTTGTCAAGGAATTAATTCAGAATGAATTTAATGCCAAAAGCCTAGAAACTGAGCTTACCAAAATATTAGATTCAAATTACTCATCTCATATGCGTGCTGAGTTTAAAACGCTTAAACAAAAACTCGGTGGACTTGGCGCCAGCGATCATACAGCTGAATTAATGCTTGATTTACTTCAAAAATAAAACCGCTTAAACATAACTGTTTAAACGGTTTTTAAGCAAATCTTTATTCTTTGTATATCATAAAGTCATTTCTGGGATATCGCCATCGACGATTAATTCACCTTCAGTCGCTTCTTTAATTTCTTCTACAGAAACGCCTGGTGCGCGTTCTAATAACTTAAACTTACCATCCACAATATCAATTACGGCTAGGTTTGTCACCACTTTGGTCACACACTTAACACCCGTTAATGGTAAAGTACAAGATGATAATAGTTTTGACTTCCCTGCTTTATTCGTGTGCATCATTGCCACAATAATATTCTGTGCAGAACCGACTAAATCCATAGCGCCGCCCATTCCCTTCACCATTTTGCCTGGTATTTTCCAGTTGGCAATATTGCCATCTTGCGCCACTTCCATCGCGCCTAATATTGTCAAGTCAATGTGCTGACCACGAATCATTCCGAAGCTCAAAGCCGAATCGAAAAAACTTGCACCAGGGCGAGCCGTAATGGTCTGTTTTCCAGCATTGATTAAATCTGCATCAACTTCATCTTCTGTAGGAAAAGGTCCCATTCCCAAAATTCCGTTTTCACTTTGAAATTCAACATCTATATCGTCTCTGACAAAATTTGCAACAAGCGTCGGAATACCAATTCCTAAGTTGACGTAATAGCCATCTTTCACTTCCTTTGCAATTCGTTGTGCTATTCCTTTTTTATCTAACATAATTTCTTTTCAATTTTATGATTCTCTAACCGTCCGCTTTTCAATTCGTTTTTCATACTTCTCACCCTGGTAAATTCGCTGTACAAAAACACCTGGGATATGCACAAAGTTTGGATCTAATTCTCCTGGCTCAACGAGTTCTTCAACCTCAGCAACGGTGATTTTTGCAGCGCCACTCATCACAGCATTAAAGTTTCGCGCGGTTCCTTTAAAAATTAAATTTCCAGCTGTATCGCCTTTCCAAGCTTTGACAAAAGCAAAATCTGCTTCAAAAGCTTCTTCTAAAACATGAGGCTTACCGTCAAAATCTCTGACTTCCTTCCCTTCAGCGACCTCCGTTCCGTAACCTGCAGGTGTATAGAAAGCTGGAATACCATTTTGTGCAGCACGACAGCGCTCAGCTAAAGTTCCTTGCGGAATCAAATCGACCTCCAGCTCTCCGCTCAACATTTGGCGTTCAAATTCAGCATTTTCACCCACATAAGAAGAAATCATTTTTTTGATCTGGTTTTTCTTGAGCAAAAGCCCTAATCCAAAATCATCAACACCCGCATTGTTAGAAATACATGTCAAGTTTTTGATGTTGCGTTTCACCAATTCATTAATGCTATTTTCTGGAATACCACTTAAACCAAAGCCGCCGAACATGAAAGTCATATCGTCCTTAACACCTTCAAGCGCTTCTGTGACATTGTTTACCGTTTTTGTAATCATTCGTTTCTAAATTTGTGTTGAAAATACGTAATTTTTAATGCTTTGACAAGAAAAGCAGCTTACAGAATGGTCTTAAAAACAAAAAGGCTGGTGTTGCAACACCAGCCTTTTTAAAATATGATTTAAAATAATAAACGATAGTGCAATCTACTTTGCTTTGTAATTCCTGACAGCATTGACAAAAGCTTTTGCATGATCAACAGGAATGTTTGGCAGGATACCATGGCCTAGGTTGGCAATGTATTTGTCCTTACCAAATCTATCAATCATTTCAACTGTCATCCTTTCAATTTCTGGAATAGGTGATAGAAGTCGAGATGGGTCAAAGTTTCCTTGAAGTGTAATCGAATTATTCGTGAATTTTCTTGCGTATTCTGGGCTACATGTCCAGTCAACTCCTAAAGCAGAAACGCCTGATTCCGCCATCTGATCAAGTGCAAACCAACAACCTTTTCCGAAGGCAATCACTGGAATGCCATCTTTAAGAGCATCGATAATTTGCTGGATGTACTTCCAAGAAAAAAGCTGATAGTCTTCTGGAGAAAGCATACCGCCCCATGAATCGAAAATCTGAACAGCATCAACACCTGATTCAACTTTCCCTTTTAAATAAGCAATGGTTGTATCTGTAATTTTTTGCAATAACTCATGCGCAGCAACAGGATTTGAGAAACAAAACTGCTTTGCTTTATCAAAGTTTTTAGAACCCTGACCTTGCACACAATAACAAAAAATTGTCCAAGGCGATCCTGCAAAACCGATAAGAGGCACCTCATTATCCAATTCTTTTTTTGTCATTTTAATCGCCTCATAAACGTAGTTGAGCTCTTCATAAACATCTGGCACAACAACATTTTTGACATCTTCAGCCGAGCGGATTGGGTTAGGCAACCACGGACCAACGCCAGGTTTCATTTCTACCTCAATATTCATGGCTTGCGGTACAACAAGAATATCGCAAAATAAAATAGCCGCATCCACTCCAATTTGACGAATGGGCATCACCGTGATTTCGGTTGCTAATTCTGGTGTACGACAACGTGTAAAAAAGTCATACTTCTCTTTGATCTTCATGAAATCAGGTAAATAGCGGCCTGCCTGTCTCATCATCCAAACTGGTGGTCTTTCAACGGTTTCGCCTTTTAAGGCTCTTAAAAATAAATCGTTTTTTATCATTGTCATCTTATTAATCTCTTTAATAAATCTATTCTTATCGCAGTAATTGTACTGCTTTCACTATCACACTTTCTACGCTTGTCTTCGTCGAGTAAGTGACATTTTTCACATATCTCTTAGCCACCTCAGCCGTTGTTGTGCCAATACAAACAGCCTGAATTGAAGTCATTTCTGAATTGGCTTCAAAAAATGAATGAATACCACTCGGGCTATAAAACAAAACGACATCAAAATCATTTTGAAAATGCTGATGACGACTTGATGTTTCGTATAAATGGTATTCCGTTAAAGACATATTTTCTGCAACAAACCTGTGAGGTATTGTATCCAAACGCTGCTGACTACACAATAAAGAAAATGTATCTGATGCATAATTCTGAGTGATCAATTTTGCCAACTGTGCTGCGTATTCACAAATTAAAACCACTTGATAACCGTGACTTGACAATAAGCTAGCCGTTTTTTCTCCAACACAAAATAGCTGATCAATTTTAAAAGCCTGTGCAATTATAATACGTGCGGTATTTTGACTTGTGACAATTGCATTTGTCAACGGTTTCTGCGGAAAATTCGAAGACAATTCACTGATCTGGATCGCATCGTAATGCACCAGAGAATGGTCTGTGTTTAGCAAAAGCTGCTGTTGTGATTCAGTCAACGATTTTGTAGAAAGGATTCTAGCCATTTACAACACTTCTCTTAATTCCTTCATTAATTTTTTGGCGGCATCATTCTCCAAAAGTTCATCTGCAGCTTCAATTCCTAAGTTCTCAGCATTGGCAACATCAACCGTTTTTGAAATATCGTATTTCTGCTTCCCATCTAAACTAAATAAAGCGCCTTGAAAATGAAGTTTTTGCGCTCTAATTTCTGCAAACGCACCAATTGGCGCAGTACATCCTCCCTCCAATCGTCGTAAAAAATCGCGTTCTATCGTTACAGCTAAATCCGTTTCTTTGTGATTTAAAGCTTGCAAGGCATCAAAACTGTGTTTGTTTATATCCATACAAACGGTCATAATCGCACCTTGTGCTGGCGCTGAAATCATCCAGTCTAATTCTGTGTGATTTTCTGGTGTAAGTTCAATGCGCTCAAGACCTGCAGCTGCAAAAATTGCGGCATTCCAATCAGAATCTTTTAGCTTTTGTAAACGCGTGATGACGTTTCCTCTTAGATTCTCAACATGATGTTTTGGATGTTGGTTAAGCCATTGTGCTTTTCGCCTTAAACTTCCCGTAGCAATCGTGCCTTCAGCTTGCTTTAGAAAAACCAAATCTTTGTGCACCAAAATATCTTTATGATTGGCACGTGGTAATACAGCTGCTTTCACAACACCCTTGGGCAAAGCCGTTGGCACATCTTTCATAGAGTGCACAGCAATATCAATGTCACCATTAATCAAAGCAATGTCAAGCGTTTTTGTGAAAATCCCTGTAATTCCCATCTCGTATAAAGGCTGTTTCAGATTGAGATCGCCTTGAGATTTTACGGGTTTAAGCTCGGTTTTGTAACCTTGTTTTTCTAAAAGAGTTTGGACTTTTTTGGCTTGCCAAAGAGCAAGTTCGCTATCGCGCGTCCCTATTTTAATCGTTTGTTTAGCTTCCAATCGACTTGTTTTTTTATAAAAAGAAATTGATTTACTCAGATTTTTTTTGTGCCTCAAGCTCAAAAACTTTTTGAAGAAGCGCCACACTTTCTTCAGTTGAGCCATTTGCGGCTCTCAAGTGACTTGCAAAACTTCTTGTGATCTTATGAATCAAACGGTCACTAAAAAACTCGGCTTGCTCCTTGTCAAAATTTTTCACTTTTTTGCTTTGGTAATCGAGTTCCTCAGCTTGAAAATCTTTGAATTTATCCTTGAGCGCTTTGATGGTTGGTGCAAATTTTCGCGTATCTAACCATTCATAAAATTCAGCTTCTTCTTCTTCAATAATAAGCTCAGCATCAGGGATATATTTCTTGCGTTTTGACAGCGTTTGATCTGTCATTTGTGACAAATAATCTAAATGCAATAGCGTCACATCATCCAGTTTCACAACACCTTCAGAAACATTCTTAGGAATAGACAAATCTAAAATCAACAATGGCTTTTTAGGAAAAATAATTTCTTCTGTAATTGTTGGTTGCTGCGCGCCAGTGGCAACGATCATAATATCTGTTTGACGAATTTCAGCCTGAAGCTCTGAATAATCTTTAACCGTCAGATTAAATTTTCCTGCAATTTCTTCAGCCTTATCTTTCGTTCTGTTAATGAGTGTGATATGCTTATTACTCGTGTGCTTCACAAGATTCTCACATGTATTCCTTCCGATTTTGCCGGTTCCGAAAAGTAAAATATTTTTTTCAGAGACATTTTCAATATGGTCTAAAATGTACTGAACCGATGCAAATGAAACTGAAGTCACGCCCGAAGACATTTCTGTCTCGTTCTTAATACGTCTGCTCGCACGAATCACGGAATTAACCAATCTCTCTAAGAAAGGATTGATCAGATTGCGTTTTTTTGAAACGCTAAAAGCAGATTTAATTTGACTGATGATTTCAAAATCACCCAAAATCTGGCTATCTAAGCCACAGCCAACACGAAACATGTGCGAAATTGCTGCTTCATTTTCTCGGACATAGCCGACTTTTCGAAACAAATCTTGGTCACCAATACTAAATTCACACAACAAATTAATGAGTGTAGCTGAATCATCTGCAAAAGCGTAAATCTCGGTTCGGTTGCAAGTGGATGTCACTGTGATGGCATCCAAACCAATACTTTCAGCTTTTTCCAAAATAGATCGACGCTGCTCAATACCTAAACTGAATTTCCCTCTTGTGACTGCATCAGCTTTTTGATAACTCAAGCCAACAACAAAGAAAGTTTGGTATTTTGATACGTTATATTTGTACATTTATGTTTTCAGAAAGTTTCCAACAAAAATAGAACAGAAGTATTTCTAAAAATAACGCTAAAAGTTCATTTTTTGTCGTTTAAAGTCTTTTTGACTAAAAAATGATTTATATCAGCTTATAGACCTACTTTCGCATGGTAACTCATGCTTTACAGGGTTTCTAAATAGAATCATTCTAAATAAAAAATTTAATTCCTATGTCGACGACTCTAAAAAACAACGCTAAAAGTTCAGCTCATTTTTATGAACTCGAAAATGGTATTTACATAATCAACATTCAGAATGACAACGAAGATTCAGCCCATATAAAACGGAATTTAAGCGCTGATTATATTCAGTTTCACTTTTGTTTAAAAGGAGCCATCAAGTTTAATTTTAACCAAGGACAATACGGCTTAAATATCGAAGAAGATAAATCCCTGCTGCTTTACAATCCACAGCGTGAACTTCCGATCAATATCGACATCAACCCGAAATCATGGGGTGTTTCGATTTTATTTTCTATTAAAAAATTACACGGTTTATTTTCAGCTGAAGCAAATTATATCGATTTCCTCACTGAGGATAATCGCGATAAAAAATACTATACGGAAGGGCAATTATCTCCGGCCATGGCTGTGGTCTTAACGCAATTATTAAATTTCAACTTGCATCCGTCTATCAAAAATATCTATTTAAAAGGAAAAGTTTACGAATTGATCGGCTTGTATTTCAACAGGCCCGAGGAAGTTGATATTGAGCAATGTCCATTTCTTGATGATGAAGACAATGTCAAGAAAATAAAACTAGCCAAAGAAATTATCATCCACCGGATGATAGAACCACCAAAATTAAAAGACCTTGCCGAAGAAGTGGGCTTGAGCCTAAAGAAATTGAAAGAAGGCTTTAAAGAAATTTATGGTGATACAGCTTACTCCTTTCTCCTTAATTATAAACTGGAATATGCACGTAAGCTTCTGGAGGACGGTCAGCACAATGTCAATGAAGTCGGCTTGGCAATTGGCTACTCCACGGCGAGTCATTTCATCACAGCTTTTAAAAAGAAATTTGGTACCACGCCAAAAAAATATGTTGGAAACTTGATGTAGTTATAAACTTCAGACACTTTAACCATATTATGAAAACAGGTGTTTTTAGAACTAAAAAGAGGTCGCTTACACAAATTAACACCATCATATTTTTGTTAAGATAAAAATATAAGTTTTTAAAAAAGAACTTCATTTTAATTCCGTTATGTTTGTAAAAAATTGAAAAATGAAAGGAGTTTTACTTGTGAATTTAGGTTCTCCAGCGAGTACAGATCCTAAGGATGTCAAATCTTATCTCGGTGAATTTTTGATGGATGAGCGGGTGATTGATGTACCTTACTTGTTGCGAGCAATTTTAGTCAAAGGCATTATTTTAAACACGCGACCTAAACAATCCGCAAAAGCTTACTCAAAAATTTGGTGGGACGATGGCTCCCCACTTATCGTTCTTTCCGAACGCTTACAATCTAAAGTTAACGAAGAGACCAGCGTGCCGATAGCACTTGCCATGCGCTATGGTGAACCTTCGATGAAGGATGGACTTCAAGAGCTTTATGAACAAGGTGTGACTGATGTTTTACTCGTGCCTTTGTATCCGCAATTCGCGATGGCGACAACGGAAACAATTATTGTTTTGGCAGAGCAATTACGTGATGAATTCTTCCCGAAGATCAACTATACCGTTGTTCCTCCTTTTTATAACCATCCAGATTACATCACTGTTTTATCGAGAAGCATTATCGAAAAGATTGAAGAAATCGATTACGATCACTTGCTCTTTAGTTATCACGGTATTCCCGAACGACATATCCGCAAAAGCGATATCACAAATAGTCATTGTAAGATTGATGGAAGTTGTTGTCAAACGGCTTCAAGAGCACATCAGTTTTGCTACAGACACCAATGCTTCGAAACGACGCGTTTGGTAGCAGAAAAACTCAAACTCAAAGAAGGCACTTACAGCACAAGCTTTCAATCTCGTCTTGGTTTCGACCCATGGTTAAAACCATATACTGACAGAACAGTAGAGCGATTGGCGCAAGAAGGCACAAAAAAACTTGCGGTGGTGACACCTGCATTTGTTTCGGATTGTTTAGAAACACTTGAAGAAATCGCTATGGAAGCCGATGAGATTTTCAAAGAAAATAGTGGAGAAGAGTTTACTTTTATACCGTGCATCAACGATCGTGAAGATTGGGTTAAAACACTCAGCCGCTGGATTGATGAATGGGCTTTATCTCAATAAATTATGGCAAAAATCAATGCCGATGAATTAGGAACGGCGCCAATTAGTCAACTGCTCATCCGGCAATCCGTTCCTGCATCAATAGGTATTTTAGTGATGTCTATCAATATTTTGGTCGACACTATTTTTGTTGGAAATTGGATCGGATCTATCGCTATTGCAGCGATAAACGTGGTCTTGCCCATTTCATTTTTTATTGCTGCGCTGGGCATGGCCATCGGTATTGGTGGTGCATCTGTCATTTCTCGCGCTTTAGGTGCTAATCTGAAAGAGAAGGCGCTCAAAACTTTTGGAAATCAAATCAGCATCACACTCCTCATCACTTTGAGTGCAATGACTGTGGGCTTGATTTTCATGAATACGCTTATTCCTGCATTTGGCGGAAAAGGTGACATCTTTGAACCCGCTAAGATTTATTATAGAATTGTTGTGATCGGCGTGCCAATTTTAGCTTTAACAATGATGGGCAACTCCGTCATCAGAGCGGAAGGGAAACCGAAATTTTCGATGATTGCAATGATCATCCCATCAATAGCAAACCTGATTTTAGATTATGTCTTCATCAACATCTTTGATTGGGGAATGATGGGAGCTGCCTGGGCAACAACAAGCTCCTATGTCTTCTCCTTGATCTATATCATCTATTTCTTTATGTCGCGCAAATCAGAGCTCAAACTCCGCTTTCAAGATCTTGGATTTGATGCTAAGATATTAAGAGAAATTGCGAGTTTAGGATTTGTCACAATGGCGAGACAAGCTGTTGTCAGTTTAATTTACCTCATCCTAAACAATGTGCTCTTTAAGCTTGGTGGCGAAGGTTCTGTGACGGTTTACGCCATTATTTCACGCATGCTGATGTTTGCGCTTTTCCCAGTTTTGGGAGTGACACAAGGCTTCCTTCCCATCGCTGGTTACAATTATGGGGCCCAAAAGAACGAACGCGTCCGCGAATCAATTAATAAAGCAATTCTTTTTGCGGCCATCATGGCTTTATTGGTCTTTGGACTGATCATGTTTTTTGCAACAGAAATCGTGAGTGCTTTTACGCAAGATCCCGAAGTTCTTTCTAAAACACCTTCTGCGATGCGTTGGGTATTTGCAGCGATTCCTATCATTGCACTTCAGCTGATTGGCTCTGCTTATTTTCAAGCGATTGGAAAAGCCAAACCTGCTTTTTTCCTAACTTTAACACGACAGGGGTTTTGTTTTATTCCTCTTATCTTGATACTTCCACGTTTCTATGGAGAGCTTGGCGTTTGGATTTCATTCCCACTTGCAGATGTTTTATCCACCATAATCACAGGCTTCTTCCTAAATCGAGAGATCAAGAATAACCTCTTAAACAAAAAAAGCCCCGCCAATTAATAGCCGTGCTTTTCGTGAATAAGATTGAAAACAACTTATTCTATATCAATTTGATTTCGCCTGACTCGAGGTAATAAACACCCCCGACGATTTTAATCACACCTGAATCTTCAAGTTTTTTGAGGACAGGACTGTTTTTTCTGATTTTATCAATTGTGAGTTCAACATTTTTGATCACTACTGACTGCACATAATCTTTATTTTTTGAAGATTGCTCGCCTTTGATATCGCCAATAGCATCAATCGCTGGCTGGATATTATCGAGCATTGCTGTGAGGTTTCCAAATTTCACATGATCACAAGCGGCTGAAATGGCACCACAAGATTCATGTCCTAAAACAAAAATAAGTTTACTTTCGGCAATCCCGCAGGCAAACTCCATGCTCCCTATAATATCTGGATTAGCAAAATTACCAGCCACACGCGCAACAAAAACATCTCCTAAACCTTGATCGAAAACCGTTTCAACAGGCACACGACTATCCACACATGATAAAACAATCGCTTTAGGACTTTGACCGGTTACAGCCATTGTTTTCTGAGCATTGTAATCTCTCTCGTGAGACCCGTCGTTGATGTATCTCTTATTACCTTCCATCAAATCTGACAAAACCATCTCAGGTGTGAGTTTACTCAGCTCCTCTTTTGTTATTATTTTATTAATCATGTTAGAATTTTTTTCCAAATGTATTTAATGCTATAAAGTTGAGAA
>JAKDUG010000071.1 GCA_030457805.1 Psychroflexus sp. | reverse complement strand
AAAGCAAGTACAGTTCGGCTGTAGTGAAACCAGGTAAACTCTAGGCGGTGAAATATCAAGTAAACCAAGGCTTGAGACTTGTGCGGTCGATCTTGGAGGGTTGGTAGCTTGATTTTGACAGCAATGTCAAAACTAGATAAATGATAAGGCATCAAGTCTAACTTGATGACAGAATCCGGCTTATAGACCTGCTTTTTTTAACCGTGAACGCTAGCTCCTTTTTCAAAATTCTTGACAATTTTTGCTTCGAATTCCAATAAGTCATTCCATTTGCGATTGACCTCATCTTTCTCACCGTATTGACGTGCAAAATTCAAAAACATACTGTAGTGATTAGCTTCACTGATCATGAGTGCTCGGTAGAACTGACGCAATTTCGGATCTTCTAATTCTTCTGACAGCAATCTGAAACGCTCACAACTACGTGCTTCAATCAAGCCAGCATAAAGCAAACGATGGACCAACTGATTTGTACGACTCCCTCCTTTTGGAAAAAATTTGAGCAATTGATTGACGTATTCATCCTTGCGGTCACGGCCTAATTCAATCTGTCGCTCCTTTAATAAATCGTGCACCATTTTAAAATGGCTGATTTCCTCCTGCACAAGCTCAGTCATCGCTGTAACCAATTCATCGTATTCTGGAAAACTGACAATCAATGAAATAGCTGTAGAGGCTGCTTTTTGCTCACAATAAGCATGGTCAATTAAAATTTCTGAAATATTCTTTTCAGCAATATTTGCCCATCTCGGATCGGTTGGTAATTTAAGTCCTAACATAATTATGAAAAATCTAAATCTAATTTCTGTCGTAAGTTATCAATCGCAGGATTGATTTCTTTTAATTTATTGTACTTTTCTTTATCGGTGTAAACATACTTCGCTTTTTCAACTTCTGTATGATTGATATTGATATGTAGCTCTAAAAAAGTGTTTTGCAAGCGTTCCTTTAGAAAAGCCATCAACTCCCCTTGGGCTTGCATAATTTCAACACGCATGGTATCGTTTGCCACTTCAATTGAGATTTTATTCCCATCGACTTTTGGCTGACACATCCCTATTGTTGATGATAATATTTTTAAACCTTTTCCATCAAGCTGATCGCGGTAACTTTTCCAAGCAGCTAAAAGATCAGTTTCACTAAAACTTTCATCCTTGTGTTCGACTTGTTTTTTCTGACGTTCTTGCTCAGCTTTGAGTTCTTTTTTATGTCTCAAACCTTTTAAAGACAAACCCGAAGGTTTGGCTGCTGGCTGAACCTTGGTTTCGTCAGCAGGTTTTTTTGATTCAGGTTGCTGCTGCGTTTCTTTTGGCTTTTCTTCAACTTGGCTTATCTGTTTCGATTGTGCTTCTGGTTTTTGCTCAACTGTCTTCTCCTCTACTTTTGGTTCTTGAGTGGCTGACTCTTTTTTTCCCTTTGAGGCTGAACCATACTCGGTTTTTGGCTCTTGACTGGACTCAGCACTGGGAATTTCCTGAGGTGTTAATATTTTTGTGTCAGACTTTTTTTTTTGAATGTTTTGTTGGTCGGCAGGCGCTGTCAAAGAAGCTAATTGCATCAAGCAGATCTCAACATGTAAGCGTTGATTACGACTTAATTTATAATCAAAATCACAAGCACTTGCAAGGTCTAAAGCACTTAGCAGAAAAGCTTGAGAGACTTTTTCCGACTGTTCAAAATATTTAGTTTTTATCAATTCGCCAACTTCAAGAAGAGCGATGGTATTTTGATTCTGGCAAACCATTAGATCTCTAAAATGTGATGCCAAACCAGCAATAAAATGCTGTCCGTCAAATCCTTTAGAAAGCACACGGTTAAAAGTCATCAGAAGATCAGAAATACGATTTTCTAAAATTAAATCAGTCACCTCAAAAAAGGTTTCGTAATCTAAAACATTTAAGTTTTCGGCAACTGCTTGTCGTGTCAGTTCTGTGCCGCAATAACTCACCACACGATCATAAGTAGAAAGCGCATCACGCATGGCGCCATCGGCTTTTTGAGCAATGATGTGTAAAGCGTCATCTTCAGCATTAATACTTTCTTTCTCAGCAATTTCTTTTAAGTGCTCTTTGATATCAGTCACAGTAATTCGTTTGAAATCAAAAATTTGACAGCGCGATAATATTGTTGGAATAATTTTGTGCTTCTCAGTCGTTGCCAGAATAAAGATGGCGTGCTTTGGCGGCTCTTCAAGTGTTTTCAGGAATGCATTAAAAGCAGATTGTGACAACATGTGAACCTCATCAATGATATAAACCTTATACTTTCCGGTTTGTGGTGGAATTCGAACTTGATCTGTTAAATTTCGAATATCTTCAACGGAGTTATTAGAGGCGGCATCCAGCTCAAAAATATTAAAACTATAGTCTTTATCTTCAGATGGAGAATCGTCTTCTCTTTCGTTGATTGTCTTTGCTAAAATTCGTGCACAAGAGGTTTTACCAACACCACGAGGCCCAGTAAATAAAAGTGCCTGAGCCAAATGATTATTCTTAATCGCATTTAACAACGTGTTACTTATCGCTTTCTGACCAACAACATCTTCAAAATTCTGAGGTCTATATTTTCGTGCTGATACTACAAAATGTTCCATAGCACAAATATAAGTTTATCTCTAAAATTCATCTCTAAAAGACAATTTATTTTCTGGAGTTAACGCAAGATCTCACCTCTAAAATGCTTTATCAATTTTCTGATGTGCTTCTTTTTCATCTTCCACATCAGCTTCAGGCGGATTGTGTATTTTTTTTGCCCTTGAAGAATAGTAAAGTTGTATCATTATTGGAAAATGATCTGAATCAATACTCGACAAAACCTGCATATCTCTCAGCATAAAATGAGAAGAATGAAAAAAATGATCAAGCGGCCAGCGCAAAAAAGGATACTTGGCATGAAAAGTACTAAAGCGGCCGCGACCGATACGCGAATCGAGAAGGGCGCTGATTTTCTTAAACAACTCTGTAGATTTAGACCAAGCGACATCATTTAGATCTCCACAAACAATCACAGGTTCAGTCATTTGATCAATCTCTTTAGCGACAATCAAAAGTTCTGCGTCGCGATTAATGGAAGTCTCATTTTCAGTTGGACTTGGCGGTTTAGGATGCAAAGCATAAAATAAAATTTCATCTCCAGAAGGCAAAACGAATTGCGTTCTGATTGACGGTATTTCATCTTCAACTAAAAAACGGATTTCTGTTGATTTAAAATCTAATTTGGAATACAAATGCATGCCATATAAATTGTCTTGTGGTATTTTAACCTGTGTTGGATAGGATTCTTCAAGAACACTTAATTGCTCTTCCCACCACGCATCAGTTTCTACACAAAGCAAAATATCAGGCTGATGCCGCTGAACATGATCAATTAATTTTTGTGCAGATCGATTTGGTGTCAACACATTACTCACCATGATTTTGACAGAAGGCATATCTGTTTCCCCTTTAATCTTTTTGACTTCTACCTTTCTCAACTTTGTATAGCGCATCACTTTTTTGAGCTGGTAGGCTGTGACAAAAATCAAGGCTAAAAAACTGATTAAACCGACAATAGACGTGTTAAAGAAAAGTATATTAATGACAATTAACACAAGACCAAAAGTGAGGAATTGCACACGAGGAAAGTCAAAAAAACGAATTGACCAATGTGCGTTTTTCGCAAAGGGAATTAAAGCGGCAAACACCGCGATGAAGTTACCAATAATAAGCCACAACATTATTTGTCATTTTTTGCAATGACCCAAACAGCATGGACAATACCAGGCACAAAGCCCAAAAGCGTTAAAAGAATATTAATCCAAAAAGATTTACCGATTCCCACGGTAAAAAAAACACCCAAAGGCGGTAAGATAATTGCAAAAACTAGTCGTAAAATATTCATATATCTGATGATTTAAATTCGTTTTATTTGCCGTGCTCCTGTGTTGTTTCCATTTGCATATATTAAAAGTACTGTATTTTCAGTGACAAACAAATTTTCAGGAAAAGATACTTGTATTTAAAGACAATTTTAGATGCAAGTCTTTACATTTACAACATTTTTTTAATCATAAACTATTTGATGTGCAATCAAGATTTCAAAAACTTCTCAGTATAAAACCGTTTGTATTCCGAAAAATATTCTTCCTATGGGCATTTTTAGGCGTCATCAGTGGTTTAATCGCTGGAATTTATTGGCTCGTTTTAGATTTCATCATCGATCATGTTTCAGTTTTTGACAACTGGCTAGTGGTTCCGATTATGACTTTTTCTGGCCTGATGGCTGGCCTTATCATTCACTTTATCGGCGATCCTGGAGAAATCCATTTGATCGTTAATAACATTCGCTTTAACAAGGGAAAGTTAGATCCTAAACAAAATCCCTCAATGATTCTCTCTTCGCTGTTCTGCGTTGCAGCAGGCGGAAGCTTAGGCCCTGAAGCTCCTTTAGTCCAAGTCACCGGCTCGACGGGTTCTTGGCTGGGCAAGAAATTTAATCTTACTGGAGAAAATCTGCGCTCAATGAGTATTGCTGGAATGGCTTCAGGTTTTACGGCACTATTTGGCGCTCCACTAGGCGGAAGTCTTTTCGCTTTAGAAATTTTGCATCACCGTCATGCTGTGGAATATTACCGCGCCATTATTCCAGCGCTCGTGTCCAGTAGTTTTAGTTATATCATTTTTGCAATAATCATTCAACTTGGTTTAGGTGCCACTTGGATTATTGACACTTACCAATATCAAGGCGTCAGTGATTTTATCAATGTCGTTTTATTTGCTTTAGTCGCCACACTTTTTGGTTGGATTTTTATTCATACCGTCAATTTCTTCAAATATCTCTTTCAAAAAATTCACGTTCCTATTTACATTAAAACAACAATTGGCGGCGTTTTATTAGGTGCCATTGCTTTCTACTTTCCGCTGACGCGCTATTTTGGACATTATGAAATCAACACTTTACTGGCATCAGATTTTACACTGTGGGGACTCATCGCTTTGCTTGTATTTAAAATCTTAGCTATTGCCATCACCGTGACATCAGGCTGGCGCGGTGGATTTATTATTCCTTTATTTTTTGCAGGGGCTACTTTAGGTTTAATTCTACATGCTGTATTTCCTCAAATTGATTTGAGTCTGGCGATTATCAGTTGCATGGCAGCCATCAATGCTTGTGTAACACGCACACCAATGAGTACAACCATCTTGCTGGCAACACTCACTGGATTCTCTTATCTTATACCGATTCTTTTTGCAAGTTTGACGGGTTATTTCTTTGCGCCTCGCCTCCCATTTATTGGTTCGCAGCTCAAAAAAGCTGACTGAAGAATTTGAGCATTTGGCTAAATAAAGTGATTTTTTCATTAGCTGTACAGACAAGTTTAAGAGTGAAAAACAATTTTTAAGTGAAATATCTCTTTGCTTAAACCTTAATTTCTTTATAAAATTCCTAATTTGTAGTCAAAATTTAAAGGAAAATATATTATGAGATTAAAATTACCCGTTTTATTATTGTTTCTTTTGATAATAAATTTCTCCTTTGCTCAAGAAAATTATTGGTCAGAGATCAATGAAAAAGACATCGCTCAAGGAGAACTCTTAGAAACACATTACCAGGTTAAAGTCAAAAATACTTATCACCTGAATTTCGAATCTATTAAAGCAGATCTCAGCCGAGCGCCATTTAGATTTGAAGCCACAGAAAGCACGATTCAAATTTCACTTCCTGATGAAAATGGAGAGTTGACAACCTACTCTATTTTTAAAGTCAAAACACTCACTGAAGGCTTATCTGACAAATATCCAGAAATCAATTCTTACATCGGATTTAGTTCTAAAAAAACACAACACACCTTACGGATCACAACAACGCCTCAAGGATTTTACGCCATGGTTCTCAGACCTAACAAAGGTACTTTACTGATCAATCCGTTGACGCGTGATGCTGAATACTACACAGCATTCAATAAAAAATATGCTTCTAAAACGGAAGCATTTCACTACTGCAATTTTGAAGGTGAAACATCTGATTTTAATTTAAGTCAAGCCTCAGCATCTTACGAAACATTTAGTGTCGATGATGCCACCTTGCGAACTTATGATTTAGCTTTAGCAACCACAGGTGAATATTCACAATATCACATCGGTCAGGCTGGTTTGTCAAACGCTACTGAAGAAGAGCAAACAACAGCTGTTCTGGCAGCGATGACAGTTTCTATTGATCGTGTCAATACACTTTATGAAAATGATATGGCCGTGCGTTTTCAACTTATCGATGACACTGATCTCTTAATTAATTTAAATCCAAATACGGATCCTTACACAAACAACAATGGACCAGTCATGCTGGGTCAAAATCAACAGCAAATTGACTCAGTCATCGGAAATGCGAATTACCATGTTGGTCATGTATTTAGTACAGGTGGTGGAGGTATTGCTTCATTGGCATCTGTTTGCGTTCCTAATTACAAGGCACAAGGTGTGACAGGCTTGCCGACACCTATTGGCGATCCTTTTTATGTTGATTATGTCTCGCATGAACTCGGACATCAGTTTGGCGCCAATCACACCTTTAATAATTTCTGTGGCGGGGCAAGATCTTCCACAACATCAGTAGAGCCAGGAAGTGGTAATACCATCATGGCTTATGCAGGTATTTGCCCACCAAACGTACAGTCAAGTAGCGATGATCACTTTCACCAAATGAGCATCACAGAAATTTACAACAACATCACAAATGGACAAGGAGCAGGATGTCCGACAACAACATCGATTCCGAATTCAGCACCTGTCATTACAACGCCGACAAACCACACAATTCCAAATGGAACCGCTTTTTATTTAGATGCTACCGCTACGGATGCTGATGCTGATGCTATGACATACAATTGGGAACAAAACAATAAAGAGTTTAGCTCACAACCGCCACAAGAAAGTTCTACAAAAGGTCCCAACTTTAAATCAAGCCCTTCGACGACAGATTCAAAAAGGTATTTCCCAAGTTATCAAGAAGTGCTCAACAACAATCTGACGCCAACTTGGGAGGTCGTTCCTTCGGTTGAACGCACAATGGATTTCACACTGACAGTCAGGGACAATAACAGTAATGGCGGGCAATCTTCTCGTGAAGATGTGAGTGTTAATTTTAAAGACGTCGGTCCATTCCAAGTCACATCGCAAAGCGAAGAAGACATCAACTGGCTACCAGGTGAAACGGAAACAATCACTTGGGATGTTGCAGGAACAACAGCAAATGCAATCGATACAGATCATGTCAACATTTTACTTTCAACTGATAATGGCGAAAACTTTGACACTGTTTTAGCATCAAATGTGCCAAATGATGGGAGTTATGACATCACAGTTCCTAGCACGCAAGCGACATTCTGCAGACTAAAAATTGAACCGACAGACAATATTTATTACGCAATAAACGCATCCACTTTTGCTATTGATACCAACGTGCAAACCTCTTGTGAAACCTACACAAATGAAACTGCGCTTGACATACCAGACGGGACAGACGCTAATCAGCAAGGATCAGCGGTGACAAGTGTGATTACAATACCTGAAGATACTGAAGTTGATGATCTCAGCGTTGATGTCAATATCTCACATGCATTTATGGGAGATATTTTATTCCAACTGACTGCACCAAATGGTGAAACGACTGTGCTCTGGAATAGAAACTGTGCCACAGGCTCAATTGACATATCATTTAACGCTAATGGAAATAATTTACCTCCACAAGGCTACGACTGCAGCTTACCTGTTAGCGGAACTTTCGTAAGCTTTAACGGCACACTTGACAACCTGACAACAGGAAGTGTTCAGGGCGATTGGACACTCACTTTAGCTGATTTTTATGCAGGAGACACTGGCACTTTAAACGCGTGGTCAATCGAAATGTGTGCGTCAAGCTTAGGTGTTGATGAGCAGAAAATGACAGATTTCACAATTTCTCCAAACCCTACACATGGCAAGTTCACCTTAAACACATCGCAATTATTGAGTCAAGATGCATCTGTTCAGATCTATTCAATCCAAGGTCAAGTGATTGAGACAGTTAATTTATTAAATCAATCATCAACACATGAAATTCAGCTTTCAAAAACTTTGCAAAGCGGTATTTATTTGATTGAAATTACTGATGGAAAAACAAAAAGTATTGAAAAATTAATTGTCCGTTAATAAAAATATTTAAAAAAGAATTAAAATTTAAACGCATAGAGGTCTTCTTCTATGCGTTCTTTCATTTATAGCATTACATTCTTAAGTTTGTGTTTTAAAACCAATAATCATCCAAATGAAAACGCCTCAAGACCTTAAGATTATTCCTTTCGAAGAAAAATACGCAGCAGATTTTAAGCAGATCAATGAAGCTTGGTTAGGCTCTCTTTTTGAAATAACAGCATCGGATAAAAAAGCGCTCAACAATCCAGTTGATGAGATCATAAATAAAGAAGGTCATATTTTTTTGGCGATACATAAAGACAATATTCTGGGGTGTTTCGCTTTAGAAAAGGTGAATCAAACAACCTATATGCTGAGTCGTATGGGCGTAAATGCCGACTATCAAGGCTTAAAAATTGGACAGAAATTAGTGGATATTGGTATTACCAAAGCCCGGGAACTCCACGCCGAAAAACTAATCCTCTACACAAGCCATCAATTAGTCAAAGCCATAAACCTTTATTTCAAAAATGGTTTCAAAGCTGTTCACGTCGGAAAAGCTCCAGTGAATAGAGCTACGCTAAAAATGGAAAAAAGTCTATAGGTTTTTGTAACTTATCTAAAAAATATCATGAGCAGAGCATTTGTCAAAGAAGGTGACCAAGAAGAACAGCCATTTATTCCGCCACGAGCAGACTTACCAGCCAAGGCTCCAAATTATGTTACACCAGAAGGCCTAGAGGCTTTAAAGAACGAAAAAAGAGAATTAATAGATCAGCGTCAAGAGGTGATTGAAACACAGAAAGATGCCGAAAAAAGAAAATCACTTGCACTCATCGAGGGAAACCTCCAGCTTTTACAAGAGCGTCTCAATAATGCCCGCCCCATAGATTTAGAAAAACAGCCGCAAGATCACATTAAATTTGGCGCGGACATCAAGCTCAAATTGAACAACAAAAGCATACAAAACTTTCAGATCGTCGGTGTTGACGAAGCGGATGTCATGGGCGGAAAAATTGCATTTACTTCGCCTCTCGCCCGATTACTCATCAATAAGAAAAATGGAGACCTTGTTGAATTGCAACTTAAAGATAGAACCCAAAAATTTGAAGTGATAGCGTTTGACTATTCAAAATAAAATGAACCACAAAAGACAGCAATTATCTTATATCAGAAGAAATTCTGCAAAGGTCTCAATTTTGAAAAGTGAAAGATTTTTTGCCAGCTTACATAGAAAAAGAAAACCACGTTTTTATAAAAAAACGTGGTTTCTCAAATCTTTGTGACCACGGCAG
>JAKDUG010000070.1 GCA_030457805.1 Psychroflexus sp. | reverse complement strand
GAAAAGAATTTAGGACTATATTCTTTATAAAAACTTAATTTTGGTACAACTTTGGATGCAAACCTTGTATGAAATACTTTTTAATTCTTTTGTGTTGCATAATGAGCCATGTTTCTTTAATAGCGCAAGATACTTTGCCTGAACCAAGCGAAACAACTGCGTATTACATTATTGGCACTGATAGTATTCCAAGAAAGTCAATCGAACTTGATGAAATTGTCATTTATCCTAAACTGCGCTTATCAAGTCGTTCCGAAATGCATGAATATCTTATTTTAAAACGAAAAGTCAAACGCGTTTGGCCTTATGCTGTTTTGGCTTCTCAACGCTTGGATAGTTTAAATCAACGCTTGGAACGCATTGATTCTAAACGTCAGAAACGCAGATATACCAAAATGATCCAAAAGTATATTGAGAATAAGTTCAGTGAAAAACTCAAAAATCTGACAAAAACAGAAGGTCAGATTTTAGTTAAACTGATGAACCGACAAGTGGGAATTTCAACCTTTGAAATGGTGAGAGAGTTGCGTTCAGGTTGGCGCGCATTCTGGTACAATACGACAGCGAGTCTGTTTAGTATTTCTTTAAAGGAAACCTATCAACCCTATGAAGTAAAAGAAGATTTTTATATTGAAAATATTCTGAATCAAGCTTTTGAAAATGGAGAACTCGAAGCTCAAGATCCTCACGAGCCCATTGATTTCTTTGATTTATTTGCGCATTGGGAAGCTGACAAAGCGCATAAAAGTATCATATCTCCACAACTCTCAGATTAAATTAAATCAGTCAAGTTTGATTTTTGCATTGTGCTTTTCTAACATGCTCAACTGCGTTTTTAAATCCACTTCAAATTCGTCAAAACTTTGATCGTGATTGTTTCTAGATTCACGTCTTTTGATGTTCTTGATAAAACGGCGAATGTCATTTTCATTTTTCAGAATGAGGCCAGGCACTCGGATTGATTTGCCTTTGTCATCCTTAGCCACCATGGTGAAGTAAGACGAATTACAATGTTTTTTGACTCCCGTTTGAATGTTTTCAGCTTCAACTCTGACGCCGACAACCATGGAGGTTTTTCCCACATAATTGACAGATGATTTGAGTGTCAAAAGCTCGCCAACTTCTACAGGATTTAGAAAATCAACACGGTCAACACTTGCGGTGACACAATAATTTTCTGAATGTTTTGAGGCGCAGGCAAAGGCAATTTGATCTAAAAGAGAAAGTATAAATCCACCGTGAATTTTTCCGCCAAAATTAGAATGTGATGGCAGCATTAATTGTGAAATTGTCACTTCCGACGCAGAGGAATGTTTGTAATCAATCATGATCTATGGTGTTGTTTTGTGCATTTGGAATCCATTTTTCGTCAATGTGTTTTGTGGTTGAAACGCCTAATTCTTTGAGCTTTTCAACATCCTTGACCAAGTTCTGATTTCCAGTTAATTTTTTTAAAGCTTTCTGGTAAGCAACATCTGTCGATTTGATGCGCCGACCAATGTTTTCTAATTCGGTGAGCAAACTACTGAATTTATCGTAAAGATTACCTGCATGTCGTGCAATTTCATTTGCATTCTGTTGTTGCTTTTCATTTTTCCAGATGGTGTCAACGGTTCTTAAGGTTGACAACAAGGTCGTGGGACTGACCAGTAAAATATTTTGATCAAAAGCCGAGTAGAAAAATGCAGGATCTTCATTTTGTGCCAGATATAAAGCAGGTTCAATAGGAATAAACATCAAGACAAAATCTGGTGATTTTCGTTGTCCTAAATTTTCATAGTTTTTATCACTGAGTTGTTTCAAATGTGTTTTAAGAGATTTCAAATGTGCTTTTAAATGGTCGGCTTTCTCTTTCTGGTCTGTGGCGTTTGCATATTTTTCATAACTCACCAAGGAGACTTTGGAGTCGATGACCATTTGTTTTTTGTTTGGTAAATTGATGACCACATCTGGCAAAAAACGCTTTCCTTCTTCATCTTCAAAACTCTGCTGTACTTCGTATTCTTGCCCTTTAACGAGGCCTGATTTCTCAAGGACACGCTCTAGAATTAACTCGCCCCAATTCCCTTGTGCTTTGTTGTCTCCTTTTAAAGCATTTGTCAAGTTTTCAGCATCTTGACTGATTTTGCGGTTGAGGTCATTGAGGTTTTTAAGCTTTTCACCCAGCTCAGAGTGCGTTTGTAAAAAATCACTATTATTCTTGTCAACTTTTTTTTCGAAATCTTGTATTCTCTCTTTCAGCGGATCTAAAATCTGAGTGATGTTTTCTTTATTGAGTGATGTGAATTTGGCTGATTTCTGCTCTAAAATTTTATTAGCTAAATTTTCAAAGTCAGTTTTAAATTTGTCCTGTAGCTGTTCTAAATCATTCTTTTGATCCTTTAATTTGAGGCTTAGATTCTCATTCTCTACATTTCTGCGTTCCAGTTGAATTTCAACACTATTTTTTTCATCGATCAAGAGGTCAGCTTTTGTTGTCAATCTCTGTTTTTCTTTATCTGCATCACTTTTTAATTGCTCAAGCTGGCGGTTGATCAATTGGTTCTCATTGTTCAGTTCGTTTGTCTTGCTTTGAAGTGCAATTTCATTTTTATCCGATTGATTCGCCTGCAGTTTTTTTCCAATAAAAAAACCGATCAGAGCAAACACAATCGCAACACAACTTAAAATAAGGGTTTCCATTATTTTGTTTTTTTGACAGTTTTTAAGACCAATAAATTAATCGGATTCATTTCTAAGCCTTTTACGTTTTTGTGATAAAAACGGGTCACTTCATCGTAATATAGAGGAACAATAGGGCTCTTTTCAACAATAAGTTGATCCAATTGTGTGTACAATGCATAGCGCAAACTGTCTGTGGTGATTGTTTGGCTTTTCTCGAAAATAGAATCGTATTTTTCACTTTCAAAACGCGTATAGTTTGGACCTCTTGGTGCTTTTTGAGGCGAATAAAACAAGCCTAAATAATTTTCAGCATCTGGATAATCAGCGATCCAACTCGCACGAAACAAGTCTAATTGACCTGCAGATCGTTGTTGGCGAATTGTCGATGGGGGTAAAACTTCAATGTCAACTGTGATGCCAATATCCTCAAGTGATTTCTGAATGTATTCCACCAAATCTAAATAATTGGCATTGGTTGTGATGCGAAGTTGAGGTTTTTGGATGTCAGTTTCATTTTTAAAATCTCCGAGAAGTTGCTTGGCTTTTTGCGGTTGATATGTATAAGCTTCTATTTGTTCAAAGCCAGGTAAGCCTTTAGGAATAAAACCGTGATGCGCAGGTCTGCCAATTCCATTCCGTAAATATTTGATCATTTTTGTTCTGTCAAATGCGTAATTGACAGCTTGTCTAAAAGCCAAAGATTGAATTTCTGGCGACTCACTTTCCATATTAAAACCAAGATACTCGGTGTTGAGATAAGGAGATTTATCAAGCTTGATTTCATTTTGATATTGTTTTTGTAATTGTCCAGTATTTGTTAAAAGCTCATCTTTATAACTCGGATCAAGACCACTGAGGAAATCTATTTTTCCCTGAATGAAAGCCATAAACTCACTTTGTTTATCTGGCAAAAAACTAATTGCCACTGCTTCTAAATAGGGGAGCTGTTCTCCATCTTCATCAGTTTCGAAATAGACTTGATTTTTTCTGAAGACTAACTTTTCATTTTCAATCCAGCGTTGGAATCGAAAAGGTCCTGTTCCTATAGGTTTTTTTCGAGGATTAATATTTTCAGATTCTTGTGGCAGAATGCTGCAATATTTCATGCTTAACGTGCCGAGAAAGGCAGGGAAGGCTTTTTTGAGCTTGATCTCAATCGTTGATTTGTCAATCGCTTTAAGGTGCTCAACTTTTTCGAAAATCCAACTTCCTGGCGAGGCAATAGCTGGATCTACCAACCGATTTAAGCTATAAATGACATCTTCGGAGACGAGTTGACGTGTTGAATCTTTTCCGAAAACAGCATTTTTGTGAAAGTAAACATCATCGCGCAATTGAAAGCGATAGGTTTTTCCATCTTCAGAAATTGTCCAAGATTCTGCCAAGTCAGCTTCGATATTGAGCTTGTTGTCCAGTCGGACTAATGTGTTATAAAGTTGCTCGCAGGCCCAGATATTGCGTTGATCTTTGGCAAAGGCAGGATCTAAAGAGGTAATGTTTGCATGTTCATTATAGCGAAAAACCAAGTGATCACGCTGATTATCTCGGTTTGAATCACAAGAAAACAAACAACTCACGAGGGCGGTAGAGATAAAAAAATGTAGAAGCCTATATTTCAATTTAATAAAACAGATTTTAGTTGGTATATTTGCAAATTCTAATGCGAATATAAAGAAGATTCACGCATGAAGACTTGTTGTTCATGATAAAATCTCAGCTGATGTTTGCATCAAAAAAGTTTTTTAGAGACCTGAAGAATCGTATATAATGCAGAAAAAAGTCGCTTTTTACACCCTTGGTTGTAAGTTGAATTTCTCAGAAACATCAACCATCTCAAGACAATTTGAAGACGAAGGATACGAAAAAACAGATTTCGGTAATCCTGCCGATATTGTGGTGATCAACACTTGTAGCGTGACCGAGAATGCGGATAAACGCTTTAAGACAATTGTACGTCAAGCCCAAAAAGTGAATGCAGATGCATTTATTATTGGTATTGGTTGTTACGCGCAATTAAAACCGGAAGAACTCGCCGCTGTTGATGGTGTAGATTTGGTTTTGGGAGCCACAGAAAAATTTAAAATCACTGATTACATCAATGACTTGAGCAAAAATGATTTTGGTGAAGTACATTCTTGTGAGATTAATGAAGCCGATTTCTATGTTGGATCCTATTCGATAGGGGATCGAACACGTGCTTTTTTGAAAGTTCAAGACGGTTGTGATTATAAATGTACGTATTGTACAATTCCTTTAGCACGTGGAATTTCGCGTTCTGATGAACTTGAGAATGTTCTCAAGAATGCCAAAGATATTTCTGATCAAAACATAAAAGAGATTGTGCTGACAGGTGTAAATATTGGCGATTATGGCAAAGGTGAATTTGGCAATAAAAAACACGAACACACTTTTCTTGATCTCGTGAAAGGACTTGAAAGTGTCAACGGTATTGAGCGATTGAGGATTTCATCAATTGAACCAAACTTACTTAAAAACGAAACCATTGATTTTGTAGCAAAAAGCAAAAAATTTGTTCCACATTTTCATATTCCACTGCAAAGCGGGAGTAATGATTTACTCAAAAAAATGAAACGCCGCTATAAGCGTGAATTATATGTAGATCGGGTAGAGCACATTAAAAATTTGATGCCAGATGCCTGTATTGGTGTTGACGTGATTGTCGGATTCCCTGGGGAAACAGAGGCCCATTTCTTAGAAACATATAACTTTCTGACCGAACTTGATATTTCGTATTTACATGTTTTTACTTATTCAGAACGTGAAAATACCTTAGCCGCTGATATGGATGGTGTCGTCTCAACAGCTAAGCGAAAAAAGCGCAGTAAAATGCTCAGAGGTTTATCAGCCAAAAAACGCCGTTCTTTCTATGAGAGCCAATTGGGGACAACGCATGAGGTGCTCTTTGAAGGTGAAAATATCAAAGGCTATATTCACGGTTTTACGGAGAATTACGTCAAAATAAAAACGCCGTGGAATCCTGATCTGGTCAATACTTTACAAGAAATCAGATTAGATGAAATTGCTGAAGATGGTATGGTCAAATGCAGTTTCGTCACGCAAGACGTTTTAGTTTAAATAGAAATCCCCGCTGGGAGTAAGTTTTTGTATTGCCGCCTGTTTTTTCTAAAGAACTTAGCAACTTCAGTTGATGTTGGCATGACACTGATGCGCGAATCATCGAAACCATCTAAAATTTCTTTTATAAAAGAATCTATGAATTCTTGATTCTCAAAATGAGGCGGAATGTTGAGCCTTGTCAGAAAAACTTGACGTGCTTGTTCTTGGTATTCTAAGCTTAAAAGACCAGATTCAGTTTGCATTTCAAATTGTCTCAGAAACTCGTTTTTTGTAATTGTGGGGCTTTGATTTTCCATCATAAAAAATTATTAAAGCTAAATATGAAAAGCTGTTATAAAAATACAACATATTAGTTTAAATTGTAACTTTGTCAGTTAGAATTGCAGAAGTTAGGTTTATGCGCACACATGTTTATCTGATGCCAGGAATGGCTGCAAGTCCTCGGACTTTTGAGCGAATCAAATTGCCCGAAGCGCATTTTGAGATGCACTGGCTCAGTTGGAAATTGCCCAAAATTGATGAAAGCTTAGTTGATTATGCCAAGCGAATGGCAGAAGATATTATTCATGAAAATGTTATTCTGATTGGCGTTTCTTTTGGAGGTATTTTAGTTCAAGAAATGCAAAACTTTGTCAAAACCAAGCAAATTGTGCTGATCTCTAGTGTGAAATCACATTCAGAATTACCCAAACGAATGCATGTCGCTCAGGAAACAGGTTTATATAAAATTTTGCCCACAGGATTGCTTAACTATTTAGATCAAATTGAACGTTTGCCAGTGGGGGATTCCATACGGAAAAGAATTGAACTTTATAAGAACTATATGGTCATGAATGACAAACTTTATTTAGATTGGGCAATCGATAAAGTTTTGAATTGGAAAAATACAAATTCAACTGAAAATTTGATTCATATCCAAGGCGATGAAGATGTCGTTTTCCCTATTAAAAATATTTCTGACTGTATCACGATCAAAGGAGGAACGCATTTAATGATATTAAATCGTTTCAGATGGTTTAACGAACATTTACCTCAATTACTAAAACATTAGACTATGTCAATTAAAAACTTATTTCAGCACACCTTAAAATTAATTGGTGCGGCTTCACTTGTATTTATCGCCTATTTGGGCGTCACAAGTTTTACGCAAAATGATGCTGAAGAGCAAACTGCCAAATCGGAAAATAGGCAGAAATCTTTTGCTGAAGATTACAATGTTTTTGCGTTGGATGTGCCTGAGGAAATCACTTTTGCCGGTGAAGCGGTCCCTCTTGATGATCCTGATATTCACGAGCGTTTAGATCGAGAACTTTTGGTCAACACGTATTGGCAATCAAATGCTTTGCTTCTCATCAAAAGAGCACATAAATATTTCCCACTCATCGAACCGATTTTAAAAGAAGAAGGCGTGCCTGAGGATTTTAAATATTTGGCAGTGGCCGAAAGTGGTTTAACACAAGTTGTTTCTCCAGCTGGTGCAACGGGTTTTTGGCAAATACTATCACAAACAGGTCGTGAGTACGGCTTAGAAGTCAATAGTAATGTCGATGAACGCTACCACATCGAGAAATCGACACGTGCTGCTTGTCAGTATCTCAAAAAGGCCAAAAAGAAGTTTGGCTCATGGAGTTTGGCGGCTGCATCATACAACCGTGGCATGTCTGGTATCAATAAGCAGCTCGAGCGTCAGAAAACAGACAATTATTATGATTTGCTACTCAATGAAGAGACAAGACGTTATGTTTTTAGAGTTTTGGCACTCAAAACAATTATGACAAGTCCGAGTGAATACGGCTACCATTATCAAAAGAAGGATTTGTACGCATTGGCGCCGAGCAAAATAGTTGAAGTAGATACTGTCGTGTCTGACTTTGCAGACTTTGCTAAGAAGTATGATTTGAGCTATAAGACTTTTAAAAATTACAATACGTGGTTGCGTGATTCTTTTTTAAACAATGCTTCCAACAAAAAATATGAATTCAAAATTCCGCTTATAAAATAAGTCAAACGTCAATGACGTTTATGTTTTTCTTAATTTTCTGGGAAGGTCTTTTAAACTTGTTTAGATGCAAAATATCTAGACGCGAGGTGGCCAGCCTCATAGGATTACCACTTTTATTCTTTGTTGAGCTCTCAGCTGACAGTTTTTGATCAGCGATATTGCGTTCAAAGTTTCTTTACGTGCATTGTTATTGACGATTGTTCTCTGCTGATTTTTCAGAAATAAGATTTTGGCGCTTATTTAAAACATGATGAACTTGTTTTTCGATATGTTTGAGGTGTGTGAGTTCAGCTTCATCTTCTTTAGTATCAAAAGGAGTTGCTTCAGGTCTATTGACTTCAAGCACGTGTTTCTTCTCATCCATGATAAAAGCGACAGGTACGCCTAAAACGTGTTTTAAGGCTTTGATGGTGTAGGAGTCTTTATTCTTTAATTCATCAATATAAACGACCTCTACATGGCGAGAATATTTTCTGCCTTGGCTTTTCATTTTTTGACGCGAATCCCAAAATAAAACGACAAACTTAATTTGGTTTTTATACTTCTTTGCTAATTTGTTGACCGCAGGAACTTCTCCAACACTTGGAAGACTCCATGAACTCCTTGTTAGGAGGTAAACAGGAAGATCAATATCATAAAGAGATTTGTATCTTGAACGGAATTTATTCCAATAGAAATCATTCATGATTTTGTTGTGAAGATTGTCTTCTATGAAATCCTCAAAGAGCGCATCAACTTTAGCGTAGTCTTGATTAATGTAGGCTTTGTGAATTTTGTAATCAAAAGTTCTATGGTGTTCTAGAACGCTTTCAAAAACGAAATCAAAGGCTCTGCTTTTATCCTCTTGTGAAAAAGAGTATTGACAGAAAATGAGTATTATCCCTAGGTATTTTAGCATTAGTTTTGGTTGGTTATCGTGAATTTAACAAAAAATAACGACAATGTAGATGAATGATTTAAAAGAAGAGATGAGTGGGGGTGAAATCAATATTATGACTTTATTTCTCCCAAAAATATCTTACTGTAGTCTAGGAATAGGGTGATGAATTGGAGCTCCTGGAATGACTGATGAGAAGAAATTAACAGAGGTCAAAAGGCTTTTTACGCATTGTGACCTCTATTTAAATAGCGCAACAAAAAAGAGATTAGCGTTTTTTGTAGGAAACTAACTAGATTTTTTTCATTTGCTGTTTCATCATCCTGATCTGATCTGACATCATGCCGTTTTTGTCGAGTTTTTTTGCTTCTTTTAAGAGCATTTGTGCCTCTCTTTTTCTGCGTTTTGTCATTGCAATTCCCGCCAAGTTGAGTTTAGCCATCGCCAAATCGTGGTCCATTGATAAACCGAGCTTGATGGCTTTTTTGAAATACTTTTCAGCTTGTGTCATGTTCTTTTGAGAGAGCATGAGTCCGTGAAGGTAATTGTAGTAACCCAATTGCTTTTGAGTTAGTGCGGCTTCAGGGTTTTTGATGCGATCTAACCATTTTTTGGCACCGTCAAAATCTTGCTTGCGCAATCTTAAAAATGCTAAAAGAATAATTTCATTTTTAAAATAAAGAAAGATGAAAATTCCTGAGAATAAAATAAGTGAAATGCCGTTTCCTATAAATGATTCAGTGATATGATATATTCCAAATGCAATGATCAATCCGGCAATAATGAGTTTTAAATTTTTATTGAACATGTTTAAGTTTTAGTCAATCTGCAAATTTAC
>JAKDUG010000301.1 GCA_030457805.1 Psychroflexus sp. | reverse complement strand
TTAGTTTTCATCATCTTATAGTCAAAATTAATAGTGAAGCCTTTTCTGAATTTTTAATCCTCAAAAATAAAATTATGGCTATTGAAGAATTTGATGTTTTTGTAATTGGCACCGGAACTGCTGGAAAGCAGGTCGCAGCCCAATGTGTCAAAGCAGGCTTAAGAGTCGCTATTGCTGACAATCGTGAGTATGGTGGAACTTGTGCCAACCGCGGTTGTGACCCAAAGAAAGTATTGGTCGGTTTAACCGAAATATTGGAGCGCTCACACAATATGCAAGGTCGAGGCATTACCAAAATGCCAGAAATAAGTTGGAAAGATTTAATGAAATTCAAAGACTCTTTTGTTGATGCAGTTCCTGCCGCCACCGAAAAAGACTTGAAAAAACTTGGGATAGCGATGTATCATCAGTCTCCAAAATTCTTGGATGCACACAGGCTTTCGGTTGAAGGGAAAACGGTAAAAGCTAAGAAAGTGGTTATTGCCAGCGGAAACAAACCCATGCCATTACATATTCCGGGAGAAGAATTGGCTTTGTTCAGTGAGGATTTTTTAGAACTTGAACAGTTACCAAAATCGATGATATTTATTGGGAGTGGATATATCGGGATGGAATTTGCTCATATTGCTGCGCGAATGGGCGTCGAAGTCACCATGATGGAATTTGCTCCACGTCCGCTTTCCAATTTCGATGAGGATATGGTTTTGCATTTGGTCAAAGCCTCAGAAGAATTGGGCATTAAGTTTATCTTCAACGCCAAAGTAAACGCTATAGAAAAATTAAAGAAAAACTTTCGGGTGAGTGCCGATCAAAAGGGCAATGAGATTTCTGAAAAAGCAGAGATCGTCTTTAATACAGCTGGTCGTGTCCCTTCAATTGATGAATTAGATTTAGAAAATGCCAAGATCACTTTTACTAAAAAAGGCATTTCAGTCAACGAGAAATTACAAAATCCTGGCAATAAAGATGTCTATGCTTGCGGTGATGTTTCTGATAGTGAAGGTCTGCCACTCACACCACTTTCCTCCCAAGAAGCGCGTGTTGTGAGTTCACAATTACTCGACAAAGAAAATAAAGAAGTCACCCATTACCCGCCACAACCTTCGGTTGTATTTACAATTCCGAATGTTGCTACAGTAGGACTTTCAAAGAAAGAAGCTGAAGCTAAAGGCTACAATTGTGTAGTGCACCAAGAGGTAGTCCCACACTGGTTTTGCTCCAAGCGCATCCACAATAAATATTATGCTTATAAAATCATTGAAGAAAAGAAGACTGGAAAAATATTAGGCGCCAATATTGTCGGGCCCGATGCTGCCGAAACAATCAATATGTTCGTGATGGCAATGCGTGGAAACCTCCATTGTAGCGACCTCAAAAAAATGATCTTCGGTTACCCGACCTGGGCAAATGAGATGAAGGGAATGATTTGATTTAATGTTAAGTGGAATAAAAAGTTTAATCTTTATTTTTTTTACAAATGCAAACACAAATTACCATGTGG
>JAKDUG010000069.1 GCA_030457805.1 Psychroflexus sp. | reverse complement strand
TTTTATTTGACTTTCAGAGTCAAAATAAATATTCGTTATGAAACATTTTTCTTTATCAGTTGTTTTTTTAATGCTGGTTCTTTCAGCATGTCAAGGTGAAAAAAATAAAGGAACAACTTCTTCTTCCAATGAATTGACCGCTCAAAGTGTGATTGATGATGCCATAGAGTATAGTGGAACTGAGGCTTATCACAGTTCGGAAATCAGTTTTGATTTTAGAGATTATCACTTTATCAGTGAGGCCACTTGTGATGGGTATAAGTTTTCAAGACAAAAAGGAGACACACTGGAAGTTTTACATAATTCTGATTTTAATAAGTCTGTTGCTAATCACAAGATTGAGGTTGCTGATTCAATGGCTTTTAAATTTTCAGAATCTATCAATTCTGTCTTCTATTTTATGCAATTACCAATGCGGTTGAACGATGATGCTGTGATAAAGGAATTAAAAAACCCGCAGACGATTGGTGATAAAACTTATCATGTTGTCGAGGCCAGATTTAAAGAAGAAAATGGTGGTGAAGATCACAGTGATGTTTATATGTATTGGTTTAATCAAGACAATTACGCTTTAGCATACTTTGCTTATGAATATGATACCAATGGAGGTGGCGTCCGTTTTAGAGTAGCTAAAAATCCACAGATGATGAGTGGCGTTCGTTTTGTTGATTACGGAAATTACAAACCAAAAACAAAAGAAGTCGATATTGAAAATTTATTGACTCTATTTTCGGAGAATAAATTAATTAAAGTTTCAGAAATCACCAATACAAATATCAAAGTTAGCCCAATTAAGCTGGATTGTCATTAGGTTCAGACTGTGTGTAAAGACTGTCCTTGACCTTGAGATCTTTTGTGATAACGATTTTAAAAACTTGATTGTGTTCACTTTCATCGAGGTCTTCATATTTTGAAAACCCGAGTATTTCATTGGCAATTCTTGGATTTGTATTTGAATGCCCCACTATCAAATTGATCTTGCCGTATGTTTTGTGCCAAAAGCCATTTGAGAAAATACGTTCATTATTTGAGTCGTAATTTTGGATATTGAGCTGCTGAATTGAAGCCGTCGGTATAGCAGTTTGCGTCGTTCTTTTATATTCACTACTGAATATCTGCGCAATTTCTTTATCTTCAAAATAGGTAGCCCAATGGTTTGCGCGCTCAATTCCTTTTTCGGTTAGAAATGGATCTTTATCTTCAGGATCTTTTGTGTCCTTTTCTGCATGTCTGATGATGTAGTAAACTGTTTCTTTTTTGGTCCTATTTTTGGGAACATCAAAAGCGAAGTTGACTTCTTTGTCAACCTTGGATTCTTTTTTTTCTTCTTTTTTTTCTTTTTGACATGATAGACTGACTATGGTTATGGCAAAAAGGAGAATTAATTTTTTCATAAGTTTAATTTTAAAAGCACAACTTGGTTAATTTGATCTGAATAGCTACTAAAGTTATCATCAGACATCAGAAGCAGACTTTGCTCGCCACTTGGCAAAACGGGGCCAAAAGAAATTCCTTCAATATTGTCGATAATTTTAGAAGTTAACTTTTTCTTTACTGATTTAAAATCAAATATAAGTTTTTTATCTGCAAGTTGGATGTCTTTCTTATGGGCTTTTAAATCCTTATGTTTAAGGATATCAGTTGCTTTAGATATATCAATTATAAATACCCTGACGTTGTTTCCTTTATTTCCATGTCCTGCTGAGAAAGCACGTTCTAAAAATAAAAATTGATTTTTATTCAATTGAAGAATGTCAGTGACGCCGTTGATCATAAAGGGGAGAAGCGGTGTTTTTGAAACACGACCTAAGTCTATGGCGTATTGCTCAGTGATTTTTTCTTGTTCTAAATCGAAATAACTCATTCGAATTGGTGAAAAACTATTGATCAGCCCAGGTTTAGATCCATCAGTTTTTAAAGGTAATTCGTTGACAAACCAAAATCCCTTATGATCTATATCTGTGCTTACTCCTTCAAAAAGGCCATTGTTTCGAGAATTTTTAACCGAGTAGTGCGGCAGAGAATCATAGAGGTTGACAATTTCAAAATCAGAATTTAATGTCATCACAAATCCTTCATTTTCTGCAGAAATACGGCCTTCACTCCCAACGAAATACAAATCGTTTTTTTCATCATAGCGGATACTTTCTAAATCAAAAACTTGGTTCTGATGCTCTTTTGGAATGTCGAGTTCAATCTTTTCAAGTATTTCAAAGGAAGAGATTTGATGTCCTGCAATCTTTATCTCAGCTTTGTAAAGCCGCGGATTTGAAGGGACATCTGCGACTAAAATATAAGTGTCATTTCCTAAATAATCAAGACCTGAAATTCCACCAAAATCCGGAAATTTAGAAATCTGTTTATCGCTTACAGTTGTTTCGTCCAAAAAACTGATGATGTCCTTATCGTGTTTTTTGATACGGTAAGTCTGACAACTGACCAGTGAAAATAGACAGAGGAGGAAAAGTGATTTTGAGAAGAATTGAGTCATAAAAAAGGCTGCAAAATTTGCAGCCAATTTAAGTTTTTTTTGAAATAACAGAAATTATTTGTCTATCACTTCGATCAATTTAACTTTAAAGTAAAGTGTTGCGTCTGCTGGAATTGGACCGCGTTGACTGCTTCCATAGGCTAAATCAGATGGAATTAATAAATGAGCAGTTTCGCCAGTCTTCAGAAGTTGAACGCCTTCATCCCAACCTTTGATCACTCTGCCAGCTCCTAAAGGAAATGTAATTGGCTCTCCACGATCAAAAGAAGAGTCAAATTTTGTTCCGTCTAATAGGTAACCCGCGTAGTGAACACTGACATTTTTCTCAGCAACTGCTTGTTCTCCTTCAGGATTTTCCTCCTCAATATAATACTTTAAACCGCTGTCAGTTTCTTTCATTTTTGATTCAAGCTCACTGATTTTTTTCTTGAACTTTTCTTTATCAGCCTCCTGTTCTTTTTTGATGGCTTCAATTCCGCCTTTGTAAGCTTGTGGTGCGTCAAAATTTTTGGCATCTTTTCCAACGCGAATGATATTGACTTCTTCCATAATCACTTCTGATTTAGGTTTGTCGCCTGGTTTTGTTGTTTCAACTTTACCAATTGAGTCAAGAACGTCTTCTCCTTCTACGATTTCACCAAAAATGGAGTGTTTCCCATCAAGGTGCTTTGTCGGCGCAACTGTGATGAAAAATTGGCTACCATTTGTGTTAGGGCCAGAGTTTGCCATTGAAATAACACCTTTATCGTGGGTAAGACTCGCATCAAATTCATCTTGAAATTTATAGCCAGCACTGCCTTGACCTGTTCCTTGTGGATCACCACCTTGGATCATAAAACCTTCGATAACACGGTGGAATGTCAAGCCGTTATAAAATGGCTTACCTTTATATTTTTCATCTGCATCCGGGTGATTACCTTCGGCTAAGGCTACAAAATTACCAACTGTGACAGGTTTTTTATCATAAAAAAGTTGGAGAGTAAAGTCGCCTTCATTTGTTTTAAATTCTGCGTAAAGTCCATCCTCTAAATCTGAGTGTTCATTGCACGATGCAAATGTGAAAACCAGCATTAATAGTGGAAGTAATTTAGTTGTTAGATGTGTCATCTTTCGTGATTTTATTAAGTGTTACAATTGATTTTATAGGGACGTTTTTACCAATCTTTTGTTGGTCGCCATAATAGCCGTAGGCCTTGTGAGATGGAAAGTAAAAGGTGACAGTTTCATTGACTTTCATTAGTTTAAGACCTTGTCTTAACCCCGAGAAAATATCTTCTTTATCTATGATAACTGCGCGTTCGCCTAGTTCAGAGCTACTGTATATCGTGTCGTTTTTAAGACTCAATATGTTGTAGTTAAACTCTACTTCATCTCCAACTTTTGGGGTAATACTGTCTTCAGTATGTGCAGTATTATAGGTGTACCAAAATCCGTTTTTTGAGGTATGGTATTGCTGACTACTGTCTGCTTCAACTATTTTTTTGATTAATTTCTCTTGATCTTTAACAATAGCTTTATTGCGCTTAATCGATTTCTGAATAAAGGTGTCAGATCTAGAAGAGACGGGCTTCCGTGGTTCGGGTGTTTTACAAGACCACAGTAGAAGACTCGCAAAAACAAAACTTAAAATTGTTTTGGCTCTAAAATTCATCAGTTAAGATTTTTTCAAATTTAGTGATTGTTTCTGACATTGAAAGATCACTTTTACCTCCTGCTGCATTTTGGTGTCCGCCACCTTCAAAATATTGACGTGCAAGCTTATTCACATCAATGTCACCAAATGATCTCAAAGAAATTTTGATAATTTCTTCAGATTTATTTTCAATAAAGATAACTGCTAAATCGACATCTTTTAAAGAAAGTGCATAGTTTACAAAACCCTCAGTATCTCCTTTTTTAAAATTATTTTTATCTAATTCTTCTTGAGATAAACTGATGTAGGCTGCTTTTTTTTCAGCAACAACTTTTAGATTATTCATCGCAACGCCTAAAAGTTCTAAACGGCTTAAGTTACTGTTATCATAAGTGTTTTGATGTATTTTTGAGTTGTCAACACCCAAATCTATCAAGTCGGCAATGATGCGATGCGTCGTGCTACTTGTACTTGGAAACTTAAAGGAACCGGTGTCTGTCATGATTCCTGTATATAAGCATTCACCAATCTCAGATGTCATATATGATGTGTAATCCAGATGTTGGATCGTTGTATAAATCATTTCACAGGTAGAGCCAATTGAAGTGTCGCTATAGGTATAGACAGCAAAATCATCGGGTTGTTGGTGGTGATCAATGAGTACAAATTCAGCTTTAGACGCGCTGAGTGATTGTGACATTTGACCTGTGCGACCAAAGCTGTTAAAATCTAATGTAAAAATTAAATCAGCCTGTGCGATTTTTTCACGTGACCTCGAATTGTCTTGGTCAAAAAATAAAATTTGTTCTTGCTGTGGTAGCCATTCCAGAAATTCTGGAAATTTATTGGGTAAAATGACGTGGATTTCTTTCTGAGGAAAAACTTCTTTCAAAAGCAAGTATAGACCTAGGGAAGAGCCGACCGCATCTCCGTCGGGGTTTTTGTGCGCGACGATGACAATATGCTGACTCTTTTCAATTGTGTGCTTTAAGCCATCAAGTTCAAAAATTTTCATAGCTTCAAATGTAATAAAAACATCACATTAGTTTTGTGATATTATTGTATTTTTACTTAAAATCATTTCTTGTGAAAAAACTCATACTTTTAAGTCTTAGCTTGGTTGTTTTATCGTGCAAAACAGCTCAGAAATCAATTGCACCTACTGATTTTAAAATTGCTTTTGGCAGTTGTAATGTCCAGTCTGAAGATCAAAGTTACTGGAACTTGATCGGTTCAGAAGAGCCTGATGTTTTTATTTGGGGCGGCGATAACATCTATGCCGATACTGAAGATATGGCTGCGATGGAAGAGATGTATGAGCAGCAAAAGACAAATCCTTATTATCAGAAATTCATATACAATATTGACAATCAAGTTTACGGTACCTGGGATGATCACGATTACGGTGTGAATGACGGAGGAGAAGATTGGACTTTTAAGGATGAAAGTCAGCAGTTGTTTTTAGACTTTTTTGATGTAAAAGATTTCGAAAGACGTCGACAAAAAGGGGTTTATCACAGTGTTGATTTTGAGGTGGCATCACATCAAATAAAGCTTATCATTTTAGACACGCGTTATTTCAGGTCGGCACTTCAAAAAGCTTCTGATCCTACAAAACGTTTTGAAGCCCGTAAAAATTCGGAATCAACAATTTTAGGAGCTGAGCAATGGAAATGGTTAGCAAATGAATTAAAAGAGAGTCAGGCGGATTACAATTTGATTGTGTCGAGCATTCAAGTGCTTTCTCATGAGCACGGTTTTGAAACCTGGGGGAATTTTCCTTTAGAAGAGCAAAAGCTAGAAGATTTATTAGTGAAATATCAAGTGAAGAATCCTTTGATTTTAAGTGGAGATCGCCATCTTTCTGAATTTTCACAGAAAGAAATAGAAGGCCTAGCATCGCCATTGACTGATTTTACTTCTAGTGGATTAACACATGCTTATACGGACTTTTCTGGAGAAGATAACGCCTATAGAGTAGGAGAAGTTATTCCAAAAACCAGTTATGCACTGATTGAATTTGATTTTGAAAAAAAAGAACTTGTGTTGAAAATGAAATCGACCAAAAACAATAAACTCCTTCAGAAACTCAAGCTTCAGATGAACTAATCACAAACCAATTTTTTGAAACTAAGCTGATAAGCTTTGAAATAACTTTTAAATACTTATTTTTGCAAAAAATAAAACACTAAAATTATGTCAGGACATAAAACATTCACAATGTTAAAGCCAGATGCTGTTGAAAACGGACACATCGGTGCTATTTTAAATCAAATCACCTCTTCAGGTTTTAAAATCACTGCAATGAAATTAACGCAGATGACAAAAACAGATGCTGAAGAATTTTATGCAATTCACAAAGAAAGACCATTTTATGGGGAGCTTGTTGAGTTCATGACAAGAGGACCAATCGTTGCAGCTGTTCTAGAAAAAGAAAATGCTGTAGAGGATTTCAGAACTTTGATCGGCGCGACTAATCCAGAAGATGCTGCAGAAGGAACGATCAGAAAGAAATTTGCTGCTTCAGTTGGAGAGAATGCTGTTCACGGAAGTGATAGCGATGAGAATGCAGAGATTGAAGCTGCTTTTCACTTTTCAGGAAGAGAGATGTTTTAATCAGCCGCGTTGTTGAGAAAACAAAAAAGGCAAGATTTTAAAAATCTTGCCTTTTTTGTTTCGAAAATATATTTTCTTAAAGTCCGAACTCTACTTAAAGTGATTAAATCAAAAGAACCACCGTCTAGACTCACTCCTTTGTAAGCCAAAACAATATCAATTGATTCAGAGATACCGTATTGAACTTTTGGGGAATAATAAAAACCCCATCATTTCCAAATGTAGTAAGGTCACCAGCATCACCTAGAGGTAAGGCTGCACTAGCACCGATGTTGAATTCTTGAGCGAATAACGAAGATGTACTGACAATTAAGAAAGCACCTAAAAGTAATTTATTTTCATGTTAAATAATTTATGATTATATTAATAAATATATGTATTGGAGATGTTGTTTTAACATTATCAACTTTTTATTAATACATTACTTAGCAACGTTTATTGCTCTGGTTTCACGAATCACAGTAATCTTAACTTGACCAGGATAGGTCATGTCTGTTTGTATTTTCTGAGAGATTTCAAAAGACAAGCTGTTTGCTTTATCATCACTTACTTTCTCGCTTTCAACAATAACACGAAGTTCACGACCAGCTTGAATGGCATAAGCTTTCTTGACGCCGCCAAAGCCAAAGGCAATTTCTTCAAGGTCTTTTAATCGCTTGACGTATGAATCTAAAACTTGACGTCTAGCGCCAGGTCGCGCGCCGCTAATGGCATCACAAACCTGAACAATAGGAGAGAGAAGCGATGTCATTTCAATTTCGTCGTGGTGTGCTCCAATTGCGTTGCAGACTTCTTCTTTTTCGTTGTATTTTTCAGCCCATTGCATTCCTAATAATGCGTGAGGAAGTTCTGTTTCTGTATCTGGTACTTTTCCGATATCGTGAAGTAAGCCAGCGCGTTTAGCCAGTTTAGGATTTAAGCCCAATTCTGAAGCCATGATACCACATAGTTTAGCAACTTCTCTTGAGTGTTGTAGAAGGTTTTGACCATAAGAAGATCTGTATTTCATACGTCCGATTACTTTGACAAGTTCCGGATGTAAACCATGTATTCCTAAATCAATGATGGTGCGCTTCCCAATATCTGTGATTTCTTCGTCGATCTGTTTCTTTGTTTTCTTGACAACTTCTTCAATACGCGCTGGGTGAATACGGCCATCGGTGACTAAGCGATGTAGTGATAAACGTGCAATTTCTCTTCGCACAGCATCAAAACATGATAAGATAATAGCTTCGGGTGTATCATCGACAATGATTTCAACGCCAGTTGCAGCTTCAATAGCTCGGATGTTTCGACCTTCACGACCGATGATGCGTCCTTTGACATCGTCACTTTCTAAGTTAAAGACAGAGACGCAGTTATCTATCGCTTCTTCAGTACCCACACGCTGAATGGTGTTGATAATGATCTTACGCGCTTCTTGCTGAGCTGTTAATTTAGCTTCCTCCACCGTGTCTTGAATTAATGACATGGATTCTGATTTCGCTGTTTCTTTAAGCGACTCTAAAAGTTGTTCTTTAGCTTCTTCAGCACTCATGCCGCTGATAAGCTCAAGCTTATTTATTTTTTGACTGAAGATTTTGTCAATTTCTTCTTGGCGTTTTTCAAGGTATTCTGAGCGGCTGTCATAGTCCTTGA
The DNA here is from genome assembly GCA_030457805.1 of Psychroflexus sp. Classification (GTDB taxonomy): domain Bacteria; phylum Bacteroidota; class Bacteroidia; order Flavobacteriales; family Flavobacteriaceae; genus Psychroflexus. The sequence goes on along the minus strand of JAKDUG010000069.1, from coordinate 1,251 downwards.
GTTTAGCCTCTAAGTGTGTGTTGAGTTTTTTGTTTTTAGAAAGTTCATTTGAAACTTGTGACTCTTTATCTTTTGTGCGTTTTTCAGCATCGGCAATCTTTTTATCGCGAGTCATGATGACCTTCTCATGCTCAGTTTTGAGTTCAATAAACTTTTCTTTGGCTTGAAGGATCTTATCTTTCTTAATGCTTTCGCCTTCTTTTTTAGCTTCTTTGACAAGGCTTTCAGCTTCTTTTTTGGCTGAGTTTATAATGCCAGTTGAGCTTTTCTTTTCTAAATTTTTTGCAACGATATAGCCAACTGCAAGCCCGATAAGGACTGCGATGACTGTGACGATGATTGTTGTTGTTTCCATTGTGTTTGTTTATATAAATAAAAAAGCCTGCATTAGCTGTTTTTTGTATAAAACTCCGTTATAACAGGTTTAGGGCTGCTTAACTGATCAAGGATCCGCTTCACAATAAAGTGGCGGCTTGCTTTTACAATTAAAACGACACCCTTCTTAAAGAATAAGTGTTGAGTTTATCAAAATCTAACGACTAATACAGGCAGTATTGTATTATCTTTTTATGTAATAAAGAACGTATTTAATTCAGTTGTTTGCTTATTAATTTTTCTATTTCCTCAAGTTTAAAACTTGCTTTTTCTACATCATATGAACTGCTGAGTTTTTTTTGCTCAGTCTCAGCTGCAAATTGGAGTGCACTCATCGCTAAAACATCCTGCTTATCTCTAACTGCGTAATTTTGCTCGAAACTTTTGATTGTTTCTTCAATCTTTTTTGCAGCGATGCGCAAGCCTTCTTCTTGCTCTGGCCTTATTGTCAAAGGATAAACTCGATCTGCAATTGAGATTTTTATTTTGAGTTTTTCTGTCGCCATTTCACATTTTCAAGTTAGTCTGCAAGTTGTACAATACATGCGTCAATTTCTTTAATCAAACGATTTATTTTGAGCTTTGTTTCTCTTTTGTAATCTTTACTGCCTAAAAGCGCATTCGCTGTTTTTAGGTTTTTACTCTCAAGCTGAAGCTGTTCCAGCCTTTGGCTTAGAGATTTTATGGTGTTTTCTTTATCCGTTATAATCTCTTCTAAAACCTTATTTTTTTGTTGTAAATCCTGTTGTTTTAAAATTAGCTTCTTTGTTGCTAACTCAAGTTTTTCAACTATTTGAACTAATTTTCCCATCAACTTTATTACAAATGCACTTAAGGCAAATTTAATATCATTAATTGAATATCACAATAGTTTTG
>JAKDUG010000068.1 GCA_030457805.1 Psychroflexus sp. | reverse complement strand
TAATACAACATTTAATACCTTACAAAATCTATTTTTATGAAAATTAAGAAAGTACTTGTTGCCAACCGGGGTGAAATCGCAATACGAATTTTTAGAGCTTGCTCTGAAATTGGATTGCGAACAGTTGGAATCTACACTTTTGAGGACCGCTATTCTTTACACCGCTACAAAGCTGATGAAGCCTACCAAGTTGGTGAGGATGAAGAACCTTTAAAACCTTATTTAGACATTGATAAAATCATCAACGTCGCGAAAGAAAATGACATTGATGCCATTCATCCTGGTTATGGATTTCTTTCAGAAAATGCTGATTTTGCTCAGGCGTGTTTAGATAATGGAATTATTTTCATCGGTCCTGATGTTTCTGTATTAAAAGCATTAGGAGATAAAATCACTGCTAAAAAAGTGGCGATTGACAATAATGTTCCCGTCATTGAAAGCAACAAACGCGAGTTAACTTCTGTTGAAATCGCTTTAGAGGAAGCTGATGCAATCGGTTATCCAGTGATGCTTAAAGCAGCATCTGGCGGAGGCGGACGTGGTATGCGAGTGATTCGAGAAAAAGATCAACTCAAAAAAGCATTCCCAGAGTCTAAACGTGAAGCAGCGAATGCCTTTGGTGATGACACACTTTTTATTGAAAAATATGTAGAAAACCCGAAGCATATTGAAGTTCAGATTCTCGGGGATCAACACGGTGATTTGGTGCATTTATTTGAAAGAGATTGCTCCGTTCAACGCCGTTATCAAAAGGTGATTGAAATAGCACCATCTGTTGATCTCGATGAGAAGATCAAAAACAAGCTTTATGAATATGCCCTCAATATTGGTAAAGCAGTCAATTACAGCAATGCTGGAACCGTTGAATTTTTAGTTGACGAAGACAAAAGTATTTATTTCATTGAGGTTAATCCGCGCATACAAGTTGAGCATACAGTCACGGAGGTTGTGACAGGGATTGATATTGTCAAGTCGCAATTATTTATAGCTGGCGGATACCATCTTTCAGATCAACAGATTAAGATACAGGGACAGGATAAAATCCATACAAACGGATATGCAGTTCAATGCCGTATCACAACCGAAGATCCAAAGAATGACTTTAAGCCAGATTATGGCATCATCACAACTTATCGCAGCGCAAGTGGTTTTGGAATTCGATTAGATGCGGGTAGCGTTTACCAAGGTGTTTCTGTGTCTCCATTTTTTGATTCGATGTTGACGAAAATAACAGCGAATAGTCGCACCCTAGATGGCGCCTGCCGAAAGATGAGTCGGACTCTAGCTGAGTTTCGTGTCCGTGGTGTAAAAACAAATATGGCTTTTTTAGATAATATTCTAAATGATTCAACTTTTAGAGAAGGGAAAGTCACTGTTAATTACATCCAAAATACACCAGAGCTTTTTAATATTAAGGAGCCACGAAACAGAGCAACAAAAATGCTCAATTTCTTGGGAGATGTGATTGTCAACGGTAATCCTGATGTGAAATTCATGGATTCTCAAAAAAAATTAGTCAAACCACATGTCCCGAAATTTGATAAACAAGCGGCTTATCCTAAGGGGACAAAAGACCTGTTGACAGAATTAGGTCCTGAAGGTTTTGCGAAATGGTTGAGTGCTGAGAAAAAAATCCATTACACAGACACAACAATGCGTGATGCGCATCAAAGTTTGTTAGCAACACGGATGCGGACTTACGATTTAGAAAAAGTAGCCAAGGGTTTTGCTAAGAACCATCCAGAAGTCTTTAGTATGGAAGTTTGGGGCGGTGCAACTTTCGATGTGTGTATGCGTTTCTTAAAAGAAAATCCGTGGGAGCGTTTGCATATTTTGCGTAAAGCCATGCCAAATGTGTTATTCCAGATGTTGTTGCGCGGTTCTAATGGCGTTGGGTATACGGCTTATCCAGACAACCTTATTGAGCGTTTTGTCGCTGAATCTTGGGAAAATGGTATTGATATCTTTCGAATTTTTGACTCACAAAACTGGATGCAATCCATCGGGCCGACAATAGAGCATGTGCGAAAGCATACAAAGGGAATAGCAGAAGGCTCTATGTGTTATACTGGTGATATTCTCAATCCGGATAACACGAAATATACCTTAGATTATTATTTGCAATTAGCGAAAGATATAGAAAATGCAGGAGCACATATTTTAGCGATTAAAGATATGGCTGGCTTATTAAAACCTTATGCTGCAAAAGAATTGATTACCGCTTTAAAGTCTGAAATAAAAATTCCAATCCACTTGCATACACACGATACTTCATCTGTGCAATCTGCAACTTATATTAAGGCAATTGAAGCCGGCGTTGATGTTGTTGATGTTGCTTTGGCGGGATTAAGTGGCTTGACATCACAACCGAACTTTAATTCGATTGTTGAAAGCATGCGTTACCAACCGAGAGAAAATAAAATGGATATTCCGAAATTGAATGAATATGCAACGTATTGGTCGGATGTACGCGAATATTATTACCCATTTGAATCTGGTTTAAAATCGGGGACAGCAGATGTTTACAAACACGAAATTCCTGGCGGACAATATTCTAACCTCATACCGCAAGCCGAATCTTTGGGTTTAAAGGATCGTTTTACTGAAATTACAGACATGTATGCACAAGTCAATGACTTGTTTGGCAATGTGGTTAAAGTCACACCAAGCAGTAAGGTTGTGGGAGACATGGCGCAGTATTTAGTCAGTAATAATTTGAGTATCAAAGATTTCCTAGAGAAAGGAGAGAGCTTATCTTTTCCAGAATCAGTCAAAAGTTTCTTTAAAGGTGATTTGGGACAGCCCGTTGGTGGATTTCCAAAGGATGTTCAAAGAATCGTTCTCCGTGGAGAAAAGCCATATACAGATCGCCCAAATGCACATTTAGAGCCAATTGATTTTGATGAAGAATTTGCTGATTTTAAAAAAGAATTTGAGACAGGAATGGATCGCGAGTGGGAAATCACTGATTTTTTATCTTACAAATTGTATCCCAAAGTTTTTACAGATCTATATGAGCATTATATTACTTATGGTAAAGTGATGCAAATTCCGACTAAAAACTTCTTTTATGGCATGCAGCCTGGCGAAGAGATTATTGTAGAAATTGATAAAGGAAAAACACTTTTAGTCCAACTTGTTTCAGTCACTGAAGCTGACGATAATGGAGAAAAAACAGTATTCTTCAAAATTAATGGACAAACGAGAAGTAACAAAATCAAGGACAACACGATTACTGTGGATAAAGTTGTTCATCTAAAAACTGATAAAAATGATGCTAAACAAATAGGTGCGCCACTACAAGGTTCTTTGGCTTCAATCATGGTTGAAGAAGGAGAAACTGTTGAAAAAAATCAAGCTCTTTTTGTGATAGAAGCCATGAAAATGGGAACGACAATCACATCTAATATGAGTGGAAAAATCAAAAAGATTCACCTTTCAGAATCAACGATGGTTCACAGTGATGATCTTGTGATTGAGATGACTTAAAATTTAGGCGATCACACATCTTGTTTTTAGTTTAATACCATAACTTTGAAAAATACATTAAAAAATTTCAAAGTTATGGTTCTTCATAAAATCGTTTTAGCTATTTCTTGTCTCTTCATTACAGGAATAACGAGCGCTCAAGACTTATATCAACCGAGAAGCGTGCAACAGGCATTTGAAAAGGGAAGCCGTTCTGAAAATGGACAACCCGGAGAAAACTATTGGCAAAATCACGCTGTTTATGATATTCACGTCAAGGTCAATCCACCCAATAGAACAATTCAAGGAACCGAAAAGATCACCTACACAAACAATAGTCCAGACACTTTAAAAGTCCTGAATTATAAATTAATTTTAAATCACCACAAACCTGGTGCACCAAGGTTGAGACAAGTTTCAGAAGATTATCTCACTTCAGGAATGCATATTGACACATATTCAGAAAATGGTGTTGAAAAAGAGTGGAACAATGAGAATAATGGCATCAATAAAGTCGTTGAACTCACACAAGCATTGGCACCACAAGAAAGTATTGACTTATCTTTGGATTGGCATTTTGATGTCTCAAAACAAAGTGGGCGAGAAGGCGCAATTGATTCAACGACTTTCTTTTTAGCTTATTTTTATCCACGTGTCGCTGTCTATGATGATTACGAAGGCTGGGATATGATGGCATTTGCTGGTTCTCAGGAGTTTTACAACGATTTTAATGATTATACATTTCAGGTTACTGTTCCTAAAGATTACATCGTTTGGGCCACAGGGAGTTTGTTAAACCCAGAAGAAGTTCTTCAAAAAAAATATGCAGATTTACTAGCCGAATCAATGCAGTCAGATGAAATCATTAAGATTGCAGATCAAGAAGCTTTAAAAGGTAAAGCAGTCACACAACAAAATGCAACCAATACTTGGCAGTGGAAAGCTGATCATATCACTGATGTTGCCATTGCAGTTAGTGACCAATATAACTGGGATGCAGGAAGTGTTGTTGTCGACTCAGAAACGGGGAGAAGAGCAAGCGTTCAAGCTGCTTATGACGAGCCTTCAACTGACTTTAGAAAGATGGTAGAATACGGAAAGCATGCACTTCAGTGGTTTTCTAATAACACACCTGGCATTCCTTATCCATATCAGAAAATGTCTATTATCAGAGGTTTTGCAGATATGGAATATCCAATGATGGCAAATGACAACTCACGTGAAGACCCTAACTTCACACGCTTTGTGGTCGAACACGAGATTGCACATACTTATTTTCCTTTTTATATGGGAACAAATGAAACCCGATTTGGATTTATGGATGAAGGCTGGGCGACTGCTTTTGAATATTTGATTGGAATTGAAGATTTAGGGAAAGAAGAGGCCTCTAAAAATTTTAAAGGATTTCGTGTCAATCGCTGGATTAATGACCCGTCAATAGAGCAAGATCTGCCAATCATTACACCTTCAAACATCATGAGTGGAGCTGGAGCTGGGAGCAACCAATACGGGAAAGCAGGCTTGGGATATTTAGCATTGAAGGAATTATTAGGCGATGAAATGTTTCAAAAATCTCTACAAACTTATATGGAGCGTTGGAATGGCAAGCATCCGATTCCTTGGGATTTCTTCAATAGCTTTAATGACGTGTCAGGCAAAAACCTCAATTGGTTTTGGAACAGTTGGTTCTTTAGCAACAATTACATTGATTTTGCTATTCAAAAAGTGAATTTAAAACGCGACAAAGCAAAACTTCACATCAAAAATGTTGGTGGAATGCCAGCACCTTTTGATGTTGTTGTGACAATGCAAGATGGCAGCAAAGAAACATATCGTCAAACGCCAGAAATATGGGTGGACAATTTAGTTGAAACAACAATTGAATTGAAAGGCGTCAAAAATGCGACAGAAATTTCATTAGACGGTGGTATATGGATGGATGCAGATCTATCAGATAATGTTTGGATTAAGTAAATGAAAAAAAACGATCCCTACGCAGCCTTGCGTTTTAGAGAGTTCAATGTCTTTTTAATCTTGCGTTTTGCCATGGTTTTTGCCTGGTCAATGCAGTTTGTCGTCATTGAATGGCAAGTTTACAGTATTACCAAAAATGCTTTTTCCTTAGGAATCATCGGATTAATGGAGGTTATTCCTGCTGTGCTGATGGCTTTATTTGCAGGGCATATTGTTGATCAAAAGGAAAAGAAAAGTCTACTTTTTAAATGTATTATTGGATTTTCGGTTATTAGCCTTGGTTTGTTCTTATTGACTTGGCCAGCTATTGTTGATGATTTATCCTCACAAGTTATTTTATATGCCATTTACTTTTTAGTCTTTTTGGGTGGTTTTGTCCGCTCTTTTATCGGCCCCACGCTTTTCTCCCTTTTTTCATTGATCATTCCAAAAAAAAACTATCCAAATGCTGCGACTTGGAGTAGTTCAGTATGGCAAATGGGAGCTGTGCTTGGCCCTGCGCTTGCTGGGTTTTCCATTCATTGGATAGGCGTTCATTGGTCAATGTGTTTGGTCTTAGGTTTTTCATTGATAGCGCTTATTTCTCTTTCAAAAATCAGTAAAAAACCAATTTTGAATCAAAAGATAGGTGAGCCTGTTTCTCAAAGTTTAAGAGAGGGTGTCAAGTTTGTTTTCAATACTAAAATTATTTTAGGCGCACTCACTTTGGATATGGTGGCTGTTCTTTTTGGCGGTGCAGTTGCTTTACTTCCAATTTTTGCGCAGGATATTCTAAATGTCGGTTCTGAAGGCTTTGGCATATTACGAGCTGCCCCTGCAGTTGGCGCTTTGTTGATGATGTTCACATCTGCTTATTTCCCATTACATAAAAATGCAGGAATCAAATTGCTCGCGGCTATTTTCGGCTTTGGGGTGTGTATTATTGTCTTCGGACTATCATCTTGGTTCTGGATTTCAGTTTTGGCTTTGTTTTTCAGTGGTGTCACCGATGGCATCTCTATGATTATCAGACAAACCATATTACAACTCCGTACACCAGACCACATGCGGGGTAGAGTGGCTTCAGTCAATTCAATCTTTACAGGCTCATCTAATGAATTAGGCGCTTTTGAAAGTGGTCTTACCGCAAAATTGATGGGAACCGTCACAGCTGTAGTTTTTGGTGGCACGATGACCTTGATCACGGTTGTTACAACAGGAATTGTTTCTCCGAAATTTCGTAAATTAGACTTACAGAAAGACATTGAAGCACATGAAAATGAAGAAGCCTAACTATGTTTAAACACCAACATCCTTTTCCACCTTATATACCAGAAAATACGACTAAATTAATTGTCGGCACATTGCCACCACCACGGTTTACTACGGGTGATCTCAAAGCTGATGATGTCAATTTTTGCTATGGGAGTCGGGATGGTCAATTGTGGCAAATCATCAATCGCATTTATGATCTCAATCTCGTTTTTGAAAATTCCGAAAAAGCTAAAAGGCAACGGATTCGTTTTCTAGAGGAAGAAAAAATAGGAATTTGTGACATGATTGAGTATGCCTATCGCGATAAAGTAGATGCCTCTGATATCGGTATACAAAATGCCCAATTAAGACCCATCATTTCTGTTTTGAAAAAGCATCAAAGTATAGATACACTTTTATTTACTGGTGGAAATTCAAAAAATGGACCTGAATACTTCTTTAGAAAACACCTTAAAAACTATCCTGAGATTGAATTAAAAACGGTGAGTAGCACGGTGCCAAGAATCTATCAATTTCAACTGGAACAAAAACGCATTATAAAAACAGTGTCTTTAACGGCTCCTTCTGGGGCAGCAAATCGGGCCGTGGGAGGGATGCCTTTATATAAAAAACTCAAGAAACAAAACCCTGAAATGACGACAATTGATTTCCGTGTGCTGCAATATGCACCTTACTTTAAAAATTAGGCAACACATGAAATCAAACTGTGTTTGTCAAAATTTTGTTTCTATTTCAGTTTTTGACAAGCAAATCATTTTATAGTTTAGGCTGTCCATTAGAAGCGCTCAAGCCTCCATCAACAGGGAGAATGGTACCCGTTATAAAACTGGATTCTTCACTCGCTAAAAAAGCGATCACATCCGCAATTTCTTCGGATTTCCCAGCTCTACCCATAGCGATACGTTTCTTAAATTCAGCCATCATTTCTTTATCATTAATGGCACCTGCGCCCATATCGGTATCCGTCAGGCTTGGCGCAATAGCATTGATGCGAATTCCTTTTGGTGCAAAATCTAAAGCGAGTGCTTTGGTCAATAGATTGAGAGCGCCTTTGGAAGCATCGTATCCCAAAGCACCCCAATCGCCACCTATCCCTGAAACAGAGGAAACATTAACGATATTACCTTTTGTTTTTTCTAAATACGGTAAAGCCTTTTTTATGGTTAAAAATGGCCCTGTTGAATTGACAGCAAATTGCTTATTCCAATCTGCAAGAGATAAATTTTCTATGCCACCTCCAATGAAAATACCTGCGTTATTTACGAGGACATCCAAACGGTCATAAGTTTGAATCGTCAGATTAATTAAGTGTTCAATATCTTTTTCAATAGAGACATCTCCAGGAACGACAAGGCAATTTTCACTGCCAATTTCAGCTGCAGCCTTTTTGAGTTTATTCTCATTACGGCCGTTAAGAACAACCTTAAAACCATCTTTTACAAAGCGTTTTGCTGTGGCATACCCCATACCTGAACCTGCACCAGTTATAATAACAACTTTATTTTTTGACATTATTGACTTATTAAAAATTACGATACAATGATATACGATTTATTTGTGTTTGCGTCTTGGAAAGAGGCATAAAATGATGGATTTAACTTTTTATAAATCGTAAAAGGCTTAGGATTTATTTTAAAATTTTGATGTATTTTTTAGAGGGAAGTCGCTATTTTAAATTTGACATCACCATTGATGGATAAATGCGCATTTTTCTGATCGAATTTATACTTCTGATTTTTGAAAATTCCTTTCTCATTTTTTGAAAGTATGAGATTATGTTTTGAATCTGGGAGAAACAATTCTATTTTGTTTTGGTCTTCACCATAAACAATATAAGCACTTTTATTTTGAGATTGATCAACCGCATGCAGCTTTTTTCCTTGTTCAAAAAACCTGATACAATCTTGCCTTAAAATGCTCCATGTGTAACCCGCAGAAGTGATACAATCGTGATCATCCTTATCACTTCCGACAGTTTTCTCTGAAGTGGATGAGATTGATTCAGACTTATTTTCTGAATTTTGACAAGCTGAAAAAGCAATGACGCTAAGCATTATAATTCCGATTTCCTTCATGTGATAGCCTTTTAGAAGTGATTTTTTCATAATATACATTCTTTTAGAACTCTCTAAAATTAATGATTCCTATAGTCATCAGGCAAGGTGTTATTGTTTATTTCTTTGTGACTGATCTATCTTATCGCATATTATTCTTTTATCACGCTGAATGATAATCTTTGTGCTTAAATTATTCAAAAAAAAAGGTCGAAGATTGCGCTTCGACCTGTTGATGAAAAACATGAAAATGAGATTAATTAGATTTTCCTCGATTTAATTAAATTGGAGACTAATAGGCAATGCATAAGGGACGTCTATTTTTTTACCATCTTGGAGTCCAGGCTGGAATTGCGACATACTTTCAATTACGCGAATCGCTTCTTGCTTTAATTTCGGATATTTTGATCGTGCTCTTATGTTTTGACCTGACCATCTTTTGCAATACTAAACTGTACATATACACGATTGTTCCCTTCTAAATTAAGATCTTCTGCTACATCTATGTTGAAGTTCGTATTCACAAATTCTTGGATCTTATTGCTTGTACAATTTTTGACATCTTCTTTACTTTGATCACAACCTGAATAGGCTGGTGCAATCTCGATTTCAGCGTAAGAAACTCCCTCAGAGGATGGCGTTGGCGGAATTGTCATGTTTCCTGACCTGACCAAGATTGTTTTTTCTTTATCACCATCGGTTAGAATTATATTTAAGGGCTTATCATTATTCAAAGCATTTTTTAATTTTTGAGATAAATTTTTATTTTCTGAGGCGCTTAAATTGTTTAAATCTTCGACGCTGAGCACTATAAATTGTACCTTATTTCCATTGACTTTTGTATTTTGAGCTTCTGTATTGGTGAAAGTATCATCTTTTGTACATGAAACATAGGTGAGCATTGTGAT
>JAKDUG010000067.1 GCA_030457805.1 Psychroflexus sp. | reverse complement strand
GATCAAAAATCTCAACATAAAAACAAAGAGAAAGCTTTTAAAGTTTTGCGTTCACGACTCTATGAAATGGAGCTAGCCAAAAAACAAGCTGAAGATGCTGAAAAACGTGGAAGTATGGTGACAAGTGGTGACCGTAGTGCTAAAATTAGAACTTATAACTATCCACAAGGCCGTGTGACAGATCACCGAATAAACTTGACTTTGTTCAATTTAGATAGTATTATTGGTGGTAATATTGACAAGATCATTGAAGAATTAAAGCTTGTTGATAACACAGAAAAATTAAAAAATATTTCTGACTCTTTATAATTTAGTGAGATGACTACAGCAGATTTAGTACAGCAAATCAAGCAAAAAAAATCAATGCTGTGCGTTGGTTTAGATGTTGATTTAGAAAAGATTCCTCAGCATTTATTCACCTGTGATGATCCTATTTTTGAATTTAATAAAGCGATTATTGACGCGACAGCAGACTTTGCTGTTGCTTATAAACCCAATCTTGCTTTTTATGAAGCTCACGGCGCAAAAGGGTGGTCATCCTTAGAGAAAACAATTTCTTTTTTAAACACAAACTACCCAAAGATCTATTCAATTGCTGATGCCAAACGTGGCGATATCGGAAATACATCAAGAATGTATGCCAAAGCATTTTTTGAAGATTTGGGCTTTGATTCAGTGACAATCGCTCCTTATATGGGAAAAGATTCTGTTGAGCCATTTTTATATTTTCCTGATAAACATGCCATTATGCTGTGTTTGACTTCAAATGCAGGTGCTGAAGATTTTCAGTTATCTAAAACCAATGCGGATAATTTCTTCTTTGAAAAAGTGATGGAGCAATCCAAAACATGGAAGAATTCTGAACGTTTAATGTATGTGGTTGGAGCGACAAAACCAGCGTATTTCAAAATGATAAGAAAGCATTTGCCTGAAGCGTTTTTATTAGTGCCTGGCGTTGGGGCGCAAGGCGGAAACCTCGATGAGGTTTGTCAAAACGGAATGTCGTCTAATTACGGACTTTTGATTAATTCATCACGCGGTATTATTTATAAATCATCCGAAAAAGATTTTGCTGAAAAGGCTAGGGAAGAAGCAGAACGTCTTCAAAAGGTTATGTCAACTTACATAAAATAACTCCAGTGTTTTCTATTGTGCTGTATATTTAGCGTTGAAAAACAAACTGAAAGCATTTCTAATTTATGACTTTAAATATAATCAGACGTGTTTATCCGTTTATTATTTCTATTTTTTTTGTTAAATTGCAAGCTAAATCTAACCGATGAGAAACATCATTTTGCTTTGTGTTTTTCTTTGTTTTGGGGCTTGTACGACCTTGAAAAGCACTCAGAAGGAGATCAATAGCGGGAACTATAAAACTGCTATGCTCGATGCTATTTCCAAAATTAAGAAAGATAAAAATTCAGATAAAGCGAAGTCCTACGCTACTTTATTGCACACTGCATTTCGGAAATATAAAAGTGAAATCAATCGTGACATTGCCTTTTTAGAAAATGACTCTAAAGAAATTCACGCTGAAAAAATTTATGAAGCCTATCGTGAAATAAAGCTTTATCAGAATAAAATTCGTCCTTTATTACCTTTGGAGTCAACTGAAAATAAAGTGCTCAATTTCCATCTTGAAGATTATTCTGACGCCATTTTAAAAGCAAAAACGGAATTGACAGATCAACTGTTCAGTCAAGCTTTGGATTTAATAGAAGAAAAAAACCGCTACAGTTATCGAGAAGCTTATCACTTGCTTAAGAAGGTTGAGCGTTTGCAGCCTGATTATTCACAATTAAAAGAAATGCAGGATATTGCTTACACTAATGGTGTTTCTTATGTGTTGCTCAGTACGGCTAATAAAACTGATTTAATTTTGCCTCAGAAATTTCATCAAGAAATGCTGAATTTAGACACCTATCATCTCGATGATTTCTGGACAATTTATCACAACCACAGACACAACCAGATTGATTATGACCGAGAAGTAAAAGTTGAATTTCATCGCTTTAATTTCTCGCCAGAACGACTTTCAGAGCGTGAGATTCCTTTAGAACGTGAAATTGTCGATGGTTGGCGTTATCAAAAAGACCGTCGAGGTCGGTATATCTTAGATGGAAACGGTGACAAGATGAAAGAAGACAATATTGTTCTTGTCAATGGTTTGTTGCTCAAAACTGTTCAGTCAAAAGAAGTGCAGGTACAAGCAAATGTGCGTTTTATAGATTTGTACAAGAATGAACAAATTGCCAGTCAAGAGCTTGAGAGTTTGTTTGTCTTTGAAAATGTTTATGCCCAATTTCAGGGGAATGCTAAAGTATTGACCTCAGATGAGCAGTTGTTAATTAGAAGAGGTTTTGTCAATTTCCCGTCAAATGAAAGAATGCTTATTGATGCGATACAAGATATTCAAATGAAAGTGAAAACAATTTTGAAAAAACAGTCATAATTAAAAGGAAAAGATTATTTTTGCATCCACAAATTAAAAAAGTTTAATATGAATCATTATGAAACTGTTTTCATCTTGAATCCCGTTTTATCTGAAGACCAGATAAAGGAGACAGTTAAAAAGTACGAAGACTTTTTGACTTCTAAGGGCGCCGAGATCGTGAACAAAGAAAATTGGGGCTTAAAAAAATTAGCTTACCCAATCCAGCACAAAAAAAGTGGTTTCTACCATTTATTTGAGTACGAAGTAGAAGGTTCTACAATTGATCCTTTAGAAGTGATGTTTAGAAGAGATGAACGCATGATGCGTTTTCTTACAGTAAAGCTAGACAAGCACGGAGTAGACTGGGCTAAAGAAAGAATTAAACGTGTAAAATCATCAAAATCTTAAGGCATGGCTAGTATTGAAGAACAATCAAAAGGGAAGAGTGATGGCGAGATCAGATATCTAACACCATTAGATATTGAGACGACTGCTAAAAAGCGTTTTTGCCGTTTTAAAAGAGCTGGAATTAAGTATGTAGATTACAAGAATCCAGATTTCTTAATGGAGTTTGTTAACCCACAAGGAAAGATTTTACCTAGGCGTTTAACAGGAACTTCATTGAAGTATCAAAGAAAAGTGTCACAAGCAGTCAAAAGAGCTAGACACCTAGCTTTAATGCCTTACGTTGGCGATTTATTAAAATAAAAAGCAAAAACTATGGAAATTATATTAAGAAAAGATGTAGATAATTTAGGTTTTGCTGATGATCTTGTCACTGTCAAAAATGGTTACGGACGAAACTTTTTGATTCCACAAGGTGTTGCAATTTTAGCAACTCCTTCTGCAAAAAAAGTTTTAGCAGAAAACTTAAGACAACGCGCTCACAAAGAAGCGAAAATTGTTACTGAAGCTAAAGGATTAGCTGAGAAAGCGAAAAACGTATCAATCGAATTGACAGCCAAAACTGGTGCAGGTGATAAGCTTTTTGGTAGTATTACTACTGCTGACTTAAGCGAGACATTAGCAAAAGAAGGTGTTGATATCGATAAAAAATACATTACAATCTTTGGTGGTAACATCAAAAGATTAGGTCAGTACACTGCAAAGTTACGTTTCCATCGCGAGGTAATTATCGAAATTACACTTGACGTGGTTGGCGAAGCTTAATCAATAACTGAATAACATTTGAAAGATCGACAATTTTACTGTCGGTCTTTTTTTATTTTTGTCAATTATGAAGTACGAAAGATTAACACGTGAACAACTTGAGGAGATGCACCAAGAATTTATTAATTTTTTGGCGACTCAAAAAATAACCGCTGATGAGTGGGAGAAGATTAAAAGAGAACAACCCGGTGTTGCAGAACAAGAACTCGATGTTTTTAGCGACCTGGTTTGGGAAGGTGTTTTAAATAATGTCAACTATGTTGAACACTTTTCTACTCAACAATTATTTCTTTTTCACTTTAAGGATTCAGATATCGATTTGATTGCTATTAAAATTGATAATCCTGCTGTTGATATTACAACAACTGAAGGGTATCAATGGTTGCGTAAAAGTTTGAACAACGATGATGTGACAATTTATACATCGACAAAACCAATTGGTAAAGAACGCAATACGGATATTTTTGCACTCATTCAAAAAGGAGCGCATATCACCCAAGGTGAACTTTATACTTATTTTGAAAAATTAGTTGTCAATTAAAATTTAATTATGGCTCAAAAACCATCAATCCCGAAGGGAACTCGAGATTTTTCTCCCGTTGAAGTTTCTAGACGTGACTATATTATCCAAGCGATAAAAAAGCATTTTAAAAATTTTGGTTTTCAGCCAATCGAAACCCCGAGCTTTGAAAAGTCATCGACGCTTCTCGGTAAATATGGAGAAGAGGGAGATCGTTTGATTTTTAAAATACTTAATTCAGGTGATTTTCTCAAAAAAACAGAGGCTGAACACTTAACAGCTAAAAACTCAAATGCTGTTGCTTTAACGATTGCAGAAAAAGCACTTAAATATGATTTAACTGTTCCTTTTGCACGTTATGTTGTGCAACATCAACACGAACTTGTCTTTCCTTTTAAACGGTATCAGGTACAGCCTGTTTGGCGCGCCGATCGGCCACAGAAAGGACGTTTCAGAGAGTTTGTGCAATGTGATGCTGATGTGATAGGAAGTGATAGCTTATGGCAAGAAGTTGAATTTGTCATGTTGTACGATCAGGTTTTTCATGCGCTTCAGTTGAACGGTGTGACGATCAAGCTCAACAACCGAAAAATACTATCAGGTTTTGCTGAAGTTATTGGTGAGCAAGACAAATTGATTGACTTTACTGTTGCCCTAGATAAATTAGATAAAATCGGGGAGGATGGTGTTAAAAAAGAGATGTTAGAAAAAGGTATTGCTGAAGATGCAATAGCTAAAATTCAGCCGATATTTAATTTTACTGGTGGGTTTGATGAGAAAGTCGCTCAGCTTAAAAGTATTCTTGTCACATCTAAAATTGGAATGGAAGGCGTTAAAGAATTGACTTTCGTTTATCAGGCTTTAGCAGATTATAATTTTCAGTCAGCAGACTTAGATTTAGATGTCACCCTGGCCCGAGGATTAAATTATTACACAGGCGCTATTTATGAAGTTTCAGCACCAGCTACAGTCAAAATTGGTTCAATCGGCGGCGGTGGTCGTTATGATGATCTGACGGGTATTTTTGGGCTTAAAGATATGAGTGGTGTCGGTATTTCATTTGGTCTTGATCGTATATATCTCGTGCTTGAGGAATTGAATTTATTCCCAGCGACAGTCACAGAGGCTACGCAAGTTCTATTTGTGAATTTTGGTTTTGAAGAATCAAAGTATGCGATGAAAACGATCATGAAACTTCGAGCTAACGGCATTAAAGCAGAATTATATCCTGATGAGGCCAAGTTTAAAAAACAAATGCAGTACGCTGATAAGTGCGGGATCAATCATGTTGTGATTGCTGGTGAATCTGAAATTGCAGAAAACGCTTACAATCTTAAAAATTTGAAAACAGGAACGCAGGATTTGGTCAAATTTGACGAGCTTATGCGCCACTTTGATTGAGTTTTTATTTGACATTGTCCGCTTATAAGATTTTTAAAAAATATATCCCTAAAAAGCCAGTTCTGACGACTGGCTTTTTTTGTAGTCTTCTGGTTGAGAAGGCTGCTTGATCATCAGTGTTTAGTATGAAATCAGCACTGGATTTGCCGCGCTTTAGAATCATTCTGTTTTAAGGGTTTTCAGGTTATTCTACCTATATAATGCTTATCTTTAGTGTTCATTCAAAATCTAGAGATGTGTGGTTTATCAATAACGCAATTACTCGAAAAAACCTGATGGCTTTGACGGGACTGTTTTTATGTTTTTTCTTGATTATACATTTGTTGGGTAATCTTCAGCTTATGTTACCACAAGAAAAAGCGCAACTTCAATATAACATTTACAGTGATTTTTTATCGGGAAACATACTGATCAAAATCGTTTCTTATGTGTTATATGCGAGCATTTTGCTTCATAGTATTGATGCTATTTATTTAAGCATTAAAGCTAAAAAAGCGACAGGAACTTCTTATGTGAAGGACAAGAGGGATAGGGCGAGTAAGTGGTATGCACGGCAAATGATGTTTTTAGGAACCATCGTTTTGGCTTTTTTAGTCATTCACTTTAAAGACTTTTGGTTCCCCTATAAATTTGGAGCTTTAGAGGCTGATATCAATGGGCACAAAGATTTGTATACACTTGTGATCAATTCTTTTCAAGAATTGTGGTATGTCATTCTATATGCGATCGCAATTTTGGCATTAGGATTTCATCTGTTACACGGATTTTTTAGTGCCTACAGAAGTCTTGGTTTGTATCATCCAACATATGATAAAATCATAAAATCGATTGGTGTCGTTTTCGCCGCTGTGATGACTTTTGGTTACCTTATTATTCCTTTCTATATCTATTTAAACGTATAAATTATGGCTAAAGAAATTCATGCAACAATTCCAGAAGGCGATTTAAAAGATAAATGGAGTACTTACAAAGCTAACGCCAAGCTTGTGAGTCCGAATAACCGTAAAAAACTCGAAATCATTGTCGTTGGTACAGGGTTGGCCGGAGCTTCGTCAGCAGCCTCTTTGGCTGAAATGGGGTACCGTGTTAAGAGCTTTTGTTTTCAAGACTCGCCACGTCGTGCACATTCTGTTGCTGCACAAGGTGGCGTCAATGCCATGAAAAATTACAAAAACGATGGAGATAGCGTCTATCGTATGTTTCACGATGCTTTAAAGGGTGGTGATTTTAGATCCCGAGAAGCAAACACATACAGATTGGCAGAATGCTCAGCGAGCTTAATTGACCAGGCTGTAGCGCAAGGTGTTCCTTTTGGTCGAGAGTACAGCGGATATCTGCGTAACAGATCATTTGGGGGTGTTCAGGTGTCTAGGACCTTCTATGCACGCGGACAAACAGGTCAGCAGTTGCTTTTAGGTTCATATCAAGCACTAATGCGACAGAAAGAACAAGGCGGTGTCAAGCTTTACGCACGGCATGAAATGTTAGATTTGATCACGATTGACGGCAAAGCAAAAGGAATTATCGCTAGAAATTTAGATACAGGTGAGATAGAGCGCCATGGTGCACATGCCGTTGTTTTGGCAACTGGTGGCTTTGGTAAGATTTATTACCTCTCAACCTTGGCGATGGGGTGTAATGCCTCAGCTATTTGGAGAGCTCATAAAAAAGGAGCTTTGATGGCAAACCCAAGTTGGACGCAAATTCACCCAACGAGCTTACCTCAAAGTGGAGCCTATCAATCTAAATTGACATTGATGTCTGAATCCTTGCGTAATGATGGCCGTATATGGGTTCCAAAAGATAAAGCTGATACCAGAAAGCCTATTGATATTCCTGAAAATGAACGCGATTATTATCTTGAACGTAAATATCCTGCTTTTGGGAATTTAGCACCGCGAGATATTGCTTCACGATCGGCAAAAGAACAAATTGATGCTGGTAAAGGTGTTGGCGCATTGAAAAATGCAGTTTATTTAGATTTTTCTCTTGCCATTAAAGAAAATGGACAGGAGTTGATTGCAGAGCGTTATGGCAACCTCTTTAATATGTATGAAAAAATTACAGGCATTGATGCTTATAAAGAGCCTATGAAAATATCACCATCAGCACATTTTTCGATGGGTGGACTTTGGGTCGATTATGACTTAATGACCACAATTCCTGGACTTTTTGCCATTGGAGAAGCTAATTTTTCAGATCACGGTGCTAATAGGCTTGGTGCTAACTCTTTACTTCAGGCTTGTGTCGATGGTTATTATATTGCACCGTATACATTACAGAATTATTTAGCGGATGAAATACAAGTTGAAAAAACTGATGTGAATCATCCTGCTTTTGAAGAGGCTGAAAAACAGGTGCAATTACAATTGAAGAATTTTGTAGATCAAAAAGGAACTAAAACAGCCGAAGAATTCCACCGTGAACTCGGTAAGGTTTTATATGATAAATGTGGATTGTCACGTTCAGCAGAAGGCTTGACACAAGCCATTACTGATATTAAAAATTTACGAAAAGAGTATAGAGAAAACTTGCTTGTCCCTGGCGATGTTGAAGACATCAATAGTGAACTTGAAAAAGCTGGACGCGTCAGTGACTATTTGGAATTGGCAGAGTTGATGTGTATTGATGCTTTAGACCGCAATGAATCTTGTGGAGCCCATTTTAGAGAAGAATATCAAACTGCTGAAGGAGAAGCAAAACGAGATGATGCTAATTTTTCTTATTCGGCAGCTTGGGAGTGGAGTGGAAAAGCTTCAACTCCAATCTTAAACAAAGAACCTCTAGAGTTTACGTATGTTAAGCCTACTAAACGAAGTTATAAATAAAACAGTTATGAAAATACATTTAAAAATTTGGCGTCAGAAAAACCACACAACAAAAGGTTGTATGGAGTCTTATACTTTAGACGATGTCAATACCGAAATGTCTTTCCTTGAAATGCTAGATATGCTCAATCTGAAATTAGCAAAAGAAGGAGAGCGACCTGTTGAATTTGATCATGATTGCCGCGAAGGTATTTGTGGACAATGCGGGATGATGATCAATGGTATTGCACATGGACCGTTAAAGAACACAACAACTTGTCAACTTCATATGCGCTCTTTTAAAGATGGTGATACAATCTATATAGAGCCTTTTAAAGCTGAAGTTTTCCCTGTTATTCGCGACTTAAAGGTTAACAGAACTGGCTTAGATGAGATTATTGCTGCTGGGGGGTATGTGTCTGTCAATACAGGGCAAGCTCCAGAAGCTAACAGTATTCCTGTGACGCATGATGAAGCAGAGGCTGCCTTTGATGCTGCAGCTTGTATTGGTTGTGGCGCTTGTGTAGCGACTTGTAAAAATGCCAGTGCTGCACTTTTTACAGCTGCCAAGATC
Organism: Psychroflexus sp.; assembly: GCA_030457805.1. Classification (GTDB taxonomy): domain Bacteria; phylum Bacteroidota; class Bacteroidia; order Flavobacteriales; family Flavobacteriaceae; genus Psychroflexus. The sequence goes on along the minus strand of JAKDUG010000067.1, from coordinate 764 downwards.
ACACAATTTTCGAATTTGCCGCAAGGGCAAAAAGAAAGTGAAACCCGTACAGTTGATATGGTGAATCGAATGGAGGATTTAGGTTTTGGACATTGCACAAATACTGAAGCTTGCCAAGTTGAATGTCCACAAGATATTTCAGTATTAAGTATTGCCCGAATGAATTTTGAGTATAATAAAGCTAAATTGAAGAAGTGAATTTATTAAAAGGAAGGTTTAAATAAAAGTATGGTGGCCTAAAAGATGATGACTTGACATATACAGAAGGTATATTTGAAGAGTTTATGGGGGCGCTTACAAGAAAAACCAGAGCAATCTAAAGCACAACTCCACAAAGATTTTAATGCGCTTTAAGCTGATTAATATTTAGAAAATAGAAGATGACTCTGTTTTTTATGTGAATTCCCTCGAAACATGTGTTTGAGGGGATTTTTATTTGCGTTATGATTAGATTTAATGACAATCCCTAAAGGGAAATAAATTGAAAATAAATAGGTGTATCGTTTTTCTATATCTAGTTATATAATAATTAAGGAATGATCCTTCATGATTTCAAAATCTGCAGTAGAATAGATGTAGAAAAATTTGTTTTTAATTCTCAGAATGGAAGAGAAAGCGCTGTTTTTTGATGAATAAAAAAAGGCTTTCGACAGAGCGAAAGCCTTGATTTTACAAGTAGCGAGGAGCAGAATCGAACTGCCGACCTCCGGGTTATGAACCCGACGCTCTAACCGACTGAGCTACCTCGCCTTTTTCAGTTTGCA
>JAKDUG010000300.1 GCA_030457805.1 Psychroflexus sp. | reverse complement strand
GTGACCACGGCAGGATTCAAACCTGCAACCTCCTGAGCCGTAATCAGGTGCGCTATTCAATTGCGCCACGTAGCCGTAATTAACTAAGAATGTCTTAGCGGATGCAAAGATATTTATTTTTATACTTTTACCAAATTAAAAATGACATTTTATGATGAATCTTGAAAATTATATCCGCGATGTGGAAGATTTCCCTAAAAAAGGAGTTTTATACAAGGATATTACACCACTTTTAAAATCACATGAGGCCACATCCAATGCTTTAGATCAATTTATCGATCAACTTAAAGGTCAAAAAATAGATAAGGTCGTGGGGATTGAGTCGCGCGGATTCCTGTTTGGTATTCTTTTAGCTCAAAAATTAAATGTCGGATTTGTTCCCATCAGAAAACCAGGAAAGCTTCCTTCGGAAACTCTAAAATCAACTTATGACTTAGAGTATGGAAAAGACACCATAGAAATCCACAAGGACGCGATAGAGACTGGAGAGCAAATTCTTTTACATGATGATGTGCTAGCGACAGGCGGCACTGCTGCGGCCGCTTGCCAATTGATAGAAGAATTGGGCGGGGAATTGGTACAAACGAATTTTTTACTTGAAATTTCCGCTTTAAATGGGGTTGAGAAAATCAAACAATACCCGTGTGTTAGCCTTTTAAAATACTAAATACAAAAAGCGCTTCAGAATAATTGAAGCGCTTTTTTAAAAAATATTCAATCTCAGTTTATCTCTTTAATGTAAAGTGAGATTTAAAAGTTTTCACTTGATCTGTACGAGGCTCAACATACTCTATCGTGAACCAGTAATCATTTGCTGGAAGCAACTCACCTTTATAAGTTCCATCCCAGCCTGTATCTGATGGCGTTGTCGTGTAAATATGTTTACCATAACGATCAAAAATATTGATCTCCGCATCCTCCTGATCTATGCTTGTGATATTCCACGTGTCATTGTAGCCATCTTCGTTTGGCGTGAAGAACTCAGGGAAATCAATCAATGTGATTGTTTTCCGCATCAGTCCACAACCAAATTTATCACGCACAACAATTGTGTGCTCTCCGCCAGTGACATTATTAAAAATCAATTCTGTTTGCCCTTCTTCTAGGTCAAACCAATCTCCGTAATCAAACTTAACTTCATAATCACCCAAGCCTATTTCAGTAAATATAACGCTGATTGCATGTTTATTGTTTTCAAAATTATCCGTTAAGATATTTAAGTCGAAATCAATCTGACCTGTTTCGAGGATTGTAGCTGATGATGTATTTTCACAAGCAATTGTCGATAATGCATTTGTCACAATAACGGTATATTCGCCAGGCTCCTCTGCGATAATACTCGGCGAGGTTTCACCTGTGATTGTCACACCGTCACGCTGCCATTCAAACTCATTGTCGGTTGCAGACAAACCAGTTTCAATTGTCGGTGGTGAAAATTCAGTATAGACTAAATTTCCATTTTCATCAAGGCAAACTGTACGCCCATCAAAACTAGTGATATCCACTTCAGGCAAGACATTATCAATATCAAAACT
>JAKDUG010000299.1 GCA_030457805.1 Psychroflexus sp. | reverse complement strand
ACCCAGAAAGTGAGTGGGAAAGAAATATTTCAAAGAAAGAACTGACTGAAGAAATTCGAGATGTATTGAAACCCTATCCTGGTGTCGTTTTTGGTTTTAGCCAACCTATTCAAGACAATGTCGAAGAATATGTGGCCGGCGTTAAAAGTTCATTGGTTATCAAAATTTTCGGTGATGACTTGTTCAAGCTTGAAGATTATGCTGAGCAAGTTGCAGATCAGATTGAAGACGTTGAAGGCATCACAGATATTAATGTCTACCGAAATATTGGCTTACCTGAATTGCGCATCAAATTGCTTGAAGATAAAATGGGCAAATACGGCGTGTCCATGAGCGATGCGCAAAGTGTTGTTGAAATGGCTATTGGAGGTCGCGCGGCAACAAGTTTTTATGAAGATGAACGCATGTTTGATGTGCGCCTCAGATTCCAAAAAGACTACCGCGATGATGAAGAGAAAATCGGCGACATCTTAATTCCAACGATGAAAGGAACAAAAGTGCCCCTACGTGAAATCACAGAAATTGATTTCATCACTGGCCCGACATTTATTTACCGCCAAGATGGAAGTCGCTATATCGCCGTGGGGTTTAGCATTGAAGATCGTGATTTAGGAAGCACCATTGCAGAAGCAAAACAAAAAGTAGATGCAAATATTGAACTCCCAAAAAGCAACAAAATGATCTGGGCTGGAGAATTTGAGAGTAAGGAACGCGCCAGTAAACAATTGGCTGCAATTGTACCTGCTGTGCTCCTCCTTATTTTGTTCTTGCTTTATTTCAACTTTGGCAGTGTTAAAGACACGCTTATCGCTGCTAGTACTATTCCGTTTGCCTTTATAGGTGGATTTATTTCACTGTGGGTTACACAAACTATTTTCGGAATTTCTGCTGGGATTGGCTTTATTATTCTCTTTGGGGTCAACACAATTAACGGCATTATTTTAATTGCTGTGATGAAAGAAAATATGCGAAAAATGAATCTTAAAGAAGCCATTTCAAAAGGTGTTCACAGTCGTATTCGTCCAATTGTGATGATTGCTTTGATGGGTTCTGTCGGATTATTACCCGCAGCTCTGTCAACAGGAATGGGGTCTGAAATTCAGAAACCATTGGCCATCATGATTGTCGGCGGCCTGATCATTTGTATGCTTCTCTCGTTGACAGTTTTACCACAAGTGTTTTATCTCGCCTATAGAAAAAAAGAAAAATAATTCTGTTTTTTTCATGTTCAGTATCCGTTGTGTTGTTTTAAAAACTGCAGGGCGGATACTTTTTTATCTTAGATATATCAACACAACTTAAGACTTGGTTAAAATGAAGTGCCCAGTTGTTTAGAAATCTTAGTTTTGCAATTTTTTAAGTCAAACGCGCTATGAAAAATAAGCAAAGAGCATCTCAAATCTTTTTGATCATCGGTATTTTGTGTATCGCATTTAATTTGCGACCTGCTCTTTCAAGCATTGGCCCGCTGATTGATTTCATTCGGCAAGACTTAAAATTATCTGGAACTTTATTAGGTCTCTTAACAACACTTCCCTTGCTTGGTT
>JAKDUG010000066.1 GCA_030457805.1 Psychroflexus sp. | reverse complement strand
ATAACCAGCACATATTCATCAAGAAAAATAGTACATAATTAAAAAATTAAATGGAGGAATATAATGACTACTAAAATAGCAATTAATGGATTTGGTCGTGTTGGGCGAACGGTTTTAAGAAGGTTAATTGATTCCAAATCGGACTTAAAAGTCGTAGCTATTAATGATTTGGCTGATATAGACACACTGACTTACCTTTACAAATATGATACAACCTATGGCCGTGCACCTTATAAAGTTGAAGCAATAAAGGATAGCTTAATTATCGATGATCAGGCCATTGAGATGTACCAAGAACAAGACGCAAAGGAACTTCCTTGGTCTGAACTAGGTGTAGATATCGTCATTGAGTCAACTGGTATGTATACATCAGCCGAAAAGGCACAGGCACACCTTGACGCCGGGGCGAATAAAGTCATCATTACTGCACCAGCAAAAGATGAAACAACTAAAACCATTGTTTTTGGCGTAAACGAAACAGACCTCTCAAAAGAGGATGTAATTCTATCAGCTGCGTCTTGTACTACAAATGGTTTGGCGCCTCTCGCGAACGCACTTCATCAAAACTTTGGGATTGCAACTGGTTTGATGACAACAGTTAAAGCATACACCCCTTCGCAGAAATTGCACGACAGTCCAAATGAGGATCTTAGAAGAGGACGTGCGGCAGCAATGAATGCTATACCGACGACTACTGGAGCGGCACAAGCGGTTGGTAACGTCATTCCTGAATTAGATGGTGTTATTGATGGAACGGCTGTGAGGGTACCTCTTTTAGGTGGCGCATTAGTGGAATTCTATACGAATTTAAACCAAAAAGTAACAATCGATCAAGTCAATCAAGTCATGTTTGAGGTAGCAAATGAATCATTTGAGTACACAGACGACCCGATTGTTTCTTCAGATATTCTGGGCAGTGTTGCTGGATCAATTTTTGATGCTACCCAAACAGAAGTCATAGAGCATGAAGATAGTCAATTAGTAAAAACAGTCGCATGGTACGACAGTGAATATGGTTTTGTTTCTAATTTGGTGCGTTTAACAGAATATGTTTCTCGATTAAATAAATAATTAAAAAATATGCATAAGGAGAAGATAAATCAGTGGTATAGGATGAAAAGTTTTAATAAACTAATTAGTGAAGGATAACTATGGGAATTTCAGAAAATCTATGGAGGGGAATTTATCAATGAATCAAGAACATTTTGATACTATAAAGAATAAAGACGGCTTTATCGCGGCACTTGATCAAAGCGGTGGTAGTACACCAAAAGCTCTGAATGCTTATGGGGTCAGTGAAGACCAGTATTCAAATGACAATGAAATGTTTGATCTTGTTCACAAAATGCGTACACGAATCATCACATCTCCATCTTTTACTCCGGATAAAATTATTGGCGCGATTTTATTTGAACATACGATGAATAATAGGATAGAAGGTCAGTATGCTGGAGATTATTTAAGCGATAAAGGAATTGTTCCGTTTATTAAAATAGATCAAGGACTTGCAGATGAAGAACATGGTGTACAATTAATGAAGCCAATTCCAGGACTTAATAATTTACTTAAACAAGCAAAAGAACAAAATATGTTTGGTACAAAAATGCGTTCAAACATTCTTTCATATAATGAAAAAGGCATCGATGATGTAGTCACCCAGCAGTTTCAAGTTGCTCAAGAAATAATTGATGCTGGCTTAGTTCCTATCGTTGAACCTGAAGTGAATATTCATTCTGAAGATAAAGAACAAATTGAGGAATATTTAAACCAATCCATTAAAAAACATTTAGATGCATTAGCTACTGATGATTATGTGATGTTGAAATTAACTATCCCAACGAAAGCTAATTTATATCAAGAATTAGCCGATCATTCACAAGTTTTACGTGTTGTTGCTTTATCAGGTGGTTATGAAACAGACGAAGCGAACGAAATACTTAGTCAAAATGACAATGTTATAGCAAGTTTTTCACGGGCGCTTACGCAGGACTTATCTGTTAATCAAAGTGATGCAGACTTTGATGCAAAACTAAAAGAAGCAGTGGATTCTATTTATGAAGCTTCTGTTGTAAAAAACTAAATCTTTGCAAAAAAACTTACAATATTCATATACCAGAACTTACATTCGAGTTATAGTATAGACAGAGAGTAGCATATCATTCTCCTAGATTTTAAGATGGTACTCCCCAATGAGCTACTCATACAATTATAGTCCGATAAAGACGCAAAAAGGCAGGGCTCTCACCTTGCTTTTTTTGTGTTTAAAGCTGAAATAGTTTGTAGATGAATAATTTGCGATGCTGTGACCCCTTGAGCCGGTTAGGCTCAAATTTGTAATCAAAATGAAATTGGGGGATAGAAAACCCGTACAGTGGGATGTCTATCCGCCGACATTCTGAAAAAGCTTATTTTCGGTGTTTTTTTAAAAAAGAAGTGTCCGACGAATCAATCCCTAATTAATGAACTAAAACACAAGCCATATTTTCGTCAGGCGTGTCGCATCGAAACGAAAGTTAAAAAGTTATAAAAAATAATACATCACAAATTATTCATTTACATAAACTCTTGACAATAATCGTTTACTAATGTAAACTCTATTTAATATTAATGTTTACGCGCGTAAACGAAAGAGGGAGAGAATATGAGTACTATAGCTGTAGACCTTCATATAACCGATGCTGAATGGGAAGTCATGCGTGTAGTCTGGGCGAATACCCAAGTGACTAGTAAAGAAGTCATTTCTACATTGGAAGAGAAAATGGACTGGAAACAAGCGACAACCAAAACGCTCTTAGGTCGACTCGTGGAAAAAGGCGCACTGAATACAGAGCAAGAAGGTAGAAAATATATTTATTCGGCAAATATCGAAGAGAAAGAAGCGGTAAGAAGTTTTTCAAACGATATTTTCGATCGTATTTGTCGGAAGAATGTCGGGAATGTAATAGAGAGTATCATTAAGGATCATACTTTAAGTTTCGATGATATCCAACGGCTAGAAGAAATATTAGAGATGAAAAAAGCTTTCGCAGTAGAAGAAGTTGATTGTCAGTGTGCAGAAGGGCAATGCGATTGCCATTTACATCATCATGGAGAATAAGGAGCGAAAAAATTGGAGAATAAATCATTTGCCATAGAAGGTATGACCTGTGCGTCTTGTGCACAGACAGTAGAAAAAGCAGCAAAAAAGGTTCGTGGGGTCACAAAGGCTTCCGTAAACCTAGCAACAGAGAAGTTAAGTATAGAGTACGATGAACCAACTTTTTCGGTAGAAAATCTACAAAAAGCAGTGGATAATTCAGGGTATGAAATGATTGCCCAAGAAGGAACGACGCAAACCTTTGCAATTGAAGGGATGACCTGTGCATCCTGTGCACAGACAATTGAAAAAGCTGTCGGAAAGTTGTCGGGCGTAGATAAAGCTTCAGTCAATTTAGCGACAGAAAAAATGCAAGTTTCTTATAACCCGTCAGCAATTTCAGTATCTGATGTGACTGGTGCTGTATCCAATAGTGGTTATGCAGCCGTATTAGAGACTACGGATACTCAAGATAATTCACGAGCAGAGAAGCGTGAGAAAAAAGAAAAAAGAATAAAGCAACTTTTAAATCGTTTTGGGATATCCATTATATTTACAATCCCTGTATTAATTATATCCATGGGTCATATGGTAGGTATGCCTCTACCAAATATCGTTGACCCAATGATAAATGCATTTAATTTTTCTCTTTTACAACTTATTCTGACTTTGCCGATAATGGTAGTAAGCTGGGAATATTTCCAGAAGGGATTTAAAAGTTTATTTAAAGGTCACCCAAATATGGATTCCCTGATTGCGCTTGGTACGGCGGCTGCATTTGTTTACAGCCTTGCTGCGACAATCGGGACAGGCCTGGGTTACGGCAACTTTTCCGATTTACTTTATTATGAAGTAACTGGAGTTATCTTGGCGCTCCATACATTAGGGCTATTTTTAGAAGAACGCTCAAAGGGGCAAATGTCCTCAGCTATTGAAAAATTAGTTAACTTGGCTCCTAAAACAGCTCGAGTAATACGTAATGGTGTGGAACAAGAGATTACTGTGGCCGAAGTCGCTTTAGGAGATGTTATTCGAGTTCGTCCGGGAGAAAGTATGCCTGTAGATGGTGTTGTTGTTGAGGGAAGCACTTCAGTCGATGAATCAATGCTGACAGGAGAAAGTATCCCCGTGGAAAAGAAAAGTGGAGACGAGGTTATTGGGGCTAGTATCAATAAAAATGGTTCCATTGATTACCGCGCGACTCGAGTGGGAAGTGATACAACTCTATCTCAAATCATAAAATTAGTAGAAGATGCTCAAGGGTCTAAAGCACCCATTGCTCGAATGGCCGATATCATTACCAGATATTTCGTACCGATTGTTATAGCATTATCCGTTTTAGCAGGGATTGCTTGGTTAATTGCAGGTCAATCTGGAATATTTGCTTTATCCGTTATCATAACAACCCTTGTCATTGCTTGTCCATGTGCCTTAGGTTTGGCGACTCCAACAAGTATTATGGTTGGAACCGGAAAAGGGGCAGAACATGGTGTCTTGATAAAAAGTGGTGAGGCGTTAGAAACCACTCATAATTTAGACTCGATTGTATTTGATAAAACAGGGACACTGACAGAAGGTAAACCTATCGTGACGGATATTTTGGGAACTCCTCTTATTACTAAAGAAAATCTTTTATATTATGCAGCTTCCGGTGAAACAGGTTCTGAACACCCATTAGGCGAAGCCATCGTACAGAAATCAAAAGAAGAGAACATGACATTAGCTAAACCAGATCATTTTGAAGCGATTCCTGGACACGGGATTCGAGTTGAAATTGAGGGCAAAGATATGTACATTGGAAACCGTAAACTGATGCTAGAGCAAAAGATTGATTTATCAAGCATGGAAAAAGAATCCGATCGTTTAGCAGACGAAGGAAAAACACCGATGTATCTCTCTGTTGATGGAGAACTAGCTGGAATTATCGCAGTAGCTGACACACTCAAGGAAAATAGTATGAAGGCTGTTAAAGAACTTAGAAGACGCGGTGTTGAAGTAATCATGATTACTGGAGATAACAAACGTACAGCCAAAGCGATTGCTAAGCAAGTGGGTATAGACAGTGTATTAAGTGAAGTATTACCTGAAGATAAAGCAGAGGAAGTCAAAAAACTACAAGAGGCAGGCAAGAAGGTAGCGATGGTTGGAGACGGCATTAACGATGCACCCGCATTAGCTCAAGCAGATATCGGTATTGCAGTTGGGTCAGGTACGGACGTGGCGATAGAATCAGCTGATATTGTCCTAATGCGTAACGATTTAACGACTGTATTGACTGCGATTGATTTAAGTCATACAACGCTACGAAACATTAAACAAAACTTGTTCTGGGCTTTTGCTTACAACCTTGTAGGTCTTCCAGTTGCAATGGGTCTCTTGTATATTTTCGGCGGCCCGCTGATGAGCCCGATTTTTGCGGCAGTCGCAATGAGTTTCAGTTCGGTGTCGGTCTTGCTCAATGCTTTACGGTTAAGACGATTCAAACCTTCGCCTGTTAAGTGAAACAAATGTTAAAGGAGGACAAAGATGAGACCGGGGTTGATTATTGAAGGGATTGGTTGTGTTAAGTGCGCCGAAGCAATAGAAGAGGAGTTTATGGCCAAATCGACCGTTGAAGAAATATTTAGCGGAATACACAAAAAAATGATTTTCGTCCATATAAGTAAGAATGTCACGCGAAAAAGTTTCCTTTCTTCGCTGATGGACGTGCCTCTGTTGTTAAAGGGAATCATTGAAGCGGCTCACTGTCACTGTTGTAGAGAAATCCACTTTGACTTTCCGGCCGGTTAATTGTTTATTGGATTTATTTTTGACCTTCTTCGATTTGAAGAAGATAAAAAAATTAAAAGAAAAAGGAGAATGAATGATGAAAAAAGAAGTCTTATTAGATGGCGTAAAATGTGCAGGTTGTGCCAATACAGTGCAAGAAAAATTTTCAGCTATTGAAGGGGTTGAATCTGTAGAGGTTGATTTAGCGACTAAAAAAGCAGTACTTGAAAGTCAAACAGAGATTGATACCGAAACGCTCAATGCTGCTTTAGCAGAAACTAACTATTCAGTATTAAGTGCATAAAGTACGAATACCATTTATTCATAGATAGTAGATAGAGATAAAGTATAGAACCCTTTTCATGATAATTATATGCAGTGTTAGATGAGAGGGTTCTAAAACTTTAAAATCAGCCTCTAATCTAATAAGGAGGAATTAAAAATGAGTAATAACAAAAAACATTCGTCACATAGTCATCATAATCACGGCGACATGGATCACTCAAAACACGACCATAATGAAATGGAACATCACGGGGGGCATCACGATCATCATGCTGGTCATGACCACAGTGGGCATGGCGGGCACGATCATCACCACCATGGAGATTTCAAGGAACTCTTTTTAAAGTCATTGCCATTGGGAATCATTATTATGTTATTATCCCCTATGTTTGGGTTCCAACTACCATTTCAGTTTACATTTCAGTATTCTGATATACTCGTGGCTCTTCTCTCTACGATTTTGTACATTTATGGCGGTAAACCTTTCTATATGGGAGCAGTGGATGAGTTTAAAGAAAAAGCTCCTGGAATGATGGCTCTTGTCACTCTTGGTATCTCGGTTTCCTACTTTTACAGTGTTTATGCAGTCATTGCTGGATATGTGACTGGTGAACATGTGATGGACTTTTTCTTTGAATTTTCTTCATTAGTATTAATCATGTTGTTAGGTCACTGGATTGAGATGAAAGCTGTTGGAGAAGCCGGAGATGCACAAAAAGCATTAGCTGAATTGGTACCGAAAGATGCTCACGTTGTATTGGAAGACGATTCAATTGAAACACGTCCAGTTGCTGACTTGCAAGTAGGCGATTTGATTCGTGTTCAGGCTGGAGAAAATGTTCCAGCAGATGGAACCATTCAGCGCGGCGAATCACGTGTAAACGAAGCGCTTGTGACTGGGGAATCGAAACCAATTGAAAAAAATCCCGGAGATGAGGTCATCGGTGGATCAACCAATGGTGGCGGAGTCCTCTATGTGGAAATAAAGCAGACGGGCGATAAGTCCTTCATTTCTCAGGTTCAGACATTAATCAGTCAAGCTCAAAGCCACCCATCTCGAGCAGAAAATCTTGCACAAAAAGTTGCAGGATGGCTCTTTTATATTGCGGTTATTGTAGCGCTTATTGCCTTTGTCATATGGATGGTTATAGCTGATGTACCAACGGCAGTTATTTTTACAGTCACCACATTAGTTATTGCTTGTCCGCATGCCCTGGGTCTGGCTATTCCATTGGTGACTGCTCGTAGTACCAGCTTAGGGGCCAGTCGGGGATTATTAGTGAAAGACCGGGACGCTTTGGAGTTGACTACAAACGCAGATGTTATGGTTTTAGATAAAACGGGAACTTTAACAACTGGTGAGTTTAAAGTATCAGATGTTGAACTCTTTAATGATAAATATACGAAAGATGAAATTGTTGCCTTATTGGCAGGTATCGAAGGCGGATCTAGTCACCCTATCGCTCAGTCAATTATTAGTTACGCAGAACAGCAAGGGATACGTCCAGTAAGTTTTGATTCGATTGATGTTATTTCTGGCGCTGGTGTAGAAGGTCAAGCTAACGGACATCGTTATCAATTAATCAGTCAAAAAGCATATGGACGTAATCTGGATATGGATATTCCAAAAGGAGCAACCCTCAGTGTCTTAGTAGAAAACGACGAAGCAATCGGTGCTGTAGCTTTAGGGGATGAATTAAAACCAACAAGTAAAGACTTAATACAAGTCCTTAAAAAGAACAAGATTCAGCCGATTATGGCAACGGGTGACAATGAAAAAGCGGCTCAAGGAGCTGCAGAAATTTTAGGTATTGATTATCTAGCTAGTCAATCTCCTCAAGACAAATATGAATTAGTTGAAAAACTTAAAGCAGAAGGAAAGAAAGTTATCATGGTCGGTGACGGGGTCAACGATGCACCTTCTCTTGCATTAGCAGACGTTGGTATAGCTGTTGGTGCCGGAACTCAAGTAGCATTGGATTCAGCCGATGTCATCTTGACACAGTCAGACCCTGGCGACATTGAATCCTTTATCGAGTTGGCTCAGAAGACCACACGTAAGATGAAAGAAAATCTTGTTTGGGGAGCAGGGTATAACTTTATCGCGATCCCAGTAGCTGCAGGAATACTAGCATCAATTGGTATCACATTAAGTCCAGCGATTGGAGCAGTTCTTATGTCGGTGTCAACGGTTGTTGTCGCAATCAACGCTATGTTCCTAAGGTTAGATCCTAAATCAAGTGTCGATTAACATGTCGAATAATTGAATGACCTTATCGTGTAAAAATACAATAGTTTCACAGGAAAGGAAGAAATGGAATAATTTAAAAAACCATCTCTTCCTTTTTTAGTTTATAAGGAGGAAAAATTATGAGGCTGGTCCTTTTAGGGTTACCCGGTGCTGGGAAAGGCACTCAAGCTAAAAGAATCGCAGAGAAGTACCACCTGACGGCTATTTCAACTGGTGAAATGTTACGAGAAGCAGCCAAGGAGAAAGATACATTCGGACTCAGAGTGCAAGAATATATGAATAAAGGAGAGCTAGTTCCAGATGAGTGGATAAACTCATTGGTTAAGAGTCGCTTACAAGAAAAAGATGTTGAAAATGGCTTTGTTCTGGATGGTTACCCACGTACCCTACAGCAAGCAAAAATGCTCGAAGCTTACCTACAAAGTCAGAATCAGAATTTAGACGCTGTTTTCTTTTTAGATGTAAGTCAGGATACGTTAAGACATCGGTTAGCGCAACGAGGGAATCTTCGTTCAAAAGAAAAACAAGGAAATTCCCAAATCGAAGCAAAAAGGGAAAAAATTCGACTGGATGACAAACCAGAAGTGATTGAAAATAGGCTACACATTAATAAGGAATTAATGGAATCACTTATTCACTTCTACAAGGAGCGAAATCTGCTTTACGTTATCAATGGTGAAGGGGATTTTGACAATGTGTTTGACAATATAAATGAGGGTTTATTGTCTGTAAACAAATAACTACACAAATTGAACTTAAATTATGTGATTTAAAACAATTAACTAATGTAAGCTATGAAGGGGATTGAAGAATGAATGTTTTACTTAGTGTAATCGATCCAGTTGCTATTTCAATTGGCCCGATAAAAATTTATTGGTACGGAATTATTATTGCTCTAGCGATGCTGATCGGCATTTCATTAGCTACAAAGGAAGCTCAAAAACTGGGACTTGAAGAAGATACCATGGTAGATATGGCATTATGGGCCATACCAATTGGCTTTATCGGTGCCCGACTTTATTACGTTTTATTCAAATGGGACTACTATATACAGAATCCGAGTGAAATCATCGCAATCTGGAATGGTGGAATTGCCATTTATGGGGGGCTAATTGCGGGTGGTCTCGCAGTATACTGGTTTGCAAGAAGAAAGAAAATGACGCTAACTCTTTTACTAGACATACTTGCACCTAGTGTCCTCCTAGCTCAATCGATTGGTCGCTGGGGAAATTTCATCAATCAAGAGGCACATGGCGGTCCAGTCACCCGACAATTTTTAGAAAACTTGTACTTACCGGAATTCATCATTAACCAAATGAACATCAACGGAACCTATTACCATCCCACTTTTCTTTATGAGTCTTTATGGAGTTTAGT
>JAKDUG010000065.1 GCA_030457805.1 Psychroflexus sp. | reverse complement strand
CTTTTGGAGCCACTTACTTACAAAGTGTTGCTGCGCACAAAGCCGTTAAAACACGTCTGATTGCTAGTATTTCATCAGCTTATTTTCAATTGCTTGCCATTGATGAGCAAATCGAAATTACAGAAGAGACAATTGAAAACCGTGAGAATAGCCTTGAGACAACCATTGCTTTAAAAGAAGCTGGTAATGTGACTGAGGTTGCTGTTAAGCAAACTGAAGCACAAATTTACACGGCAAAAGCAATTCTTGTCGACCTTAAAAAGGAAAGCAAGCTTTTAGAGAATACACTCTCCATTTTATTAGGAGATTCACCACATATGATTGCGAGAACAACACTTGAGCGTCAAGTCATCAATACAGAATTGAAAACTGGTGTGCCTGCACAATTGTTGAGCAACCGCCCAGATGTGATTGTCGCTGAAAATGCTTATCGTAATGCTTTCGAAATGACAAACGTTGCGCGTAGTCAGTTTTATCCTTCAATTACGTTGTCAGCATCTGGAGGTTTTCAAAGTTTAGATGTGAGTGATCTTTTTAACTCAAACTCTCTTTTTGCAAACCTTGTTGGAGGCATCGCTCAGCCGCTTTTCAATAAACGCAAAATCAGAACGCAATATGAGGTTGCACAGTCAGAAAAAGAACAAGCTTTGCTTCGTTTTGAAGAGTCATTGCTGACTGCTGGAAAGGAAGTTTCTGATGCACTTTACTCATACGAGTCTGCAACTGATAAAATTGGTCTTAAAACCAAAGAGTTTGAAGCTTACAAAGTAGCAACAGAATATTCAGAAGAACTACTCAACAATGGTTTAGCTAACTATTTAGAAGTCTTAACAGCACGAGAGAATGTTTTAACTTCTCAGCTGAATCTCGTCGATGCAAGGTTTAGTCAACTCAATTCAATGATTGATCTTTACCGTGCAGTTGGTGGCGGATGGAAATAGTAATTTTAGGTTTAGATTTTAGTTTTGTTCAAAGCCCCATTTTTTAAATGGGGCTTTTTTCATGCTCAGTTCTCAAGCTATTTGTAAAACAAGCTTTATTTTTACCCTTTATAACAGTTTAAATTTTCATTGCCTTATGAAATCTATTTTTTTCATCTTTTTTGTTTGTCTTAGTGTATTTGGCTTTTCACAATCTCAATCAATAGATGTGAGAAAAATCACGGCTGGGGTGAAAATCAATCCTGATCAAAAAGAATTATCTGTTGCTTATCAATTTGAATTTCAAACAGAAACGCAATTGGATTCTGTTTTTTTAGATGCAAAAAACTTAGCGGATATTAATTTTAAAAATGCAAAGTTTGAAAGCTATTACCATAATGACAAGCTTTATTTTATAGGAAATTTTAAAGCTGATAAAAACTACACTTTTGATTTTACTTACCGCGTCAAGCCTAAAAAAGCGCTTTACTTTATCGAGGACTCTGCAACAGAAGAATTCTCTGCACAGATCTGGACACAAGGTCAAGGAAAATACACCTCAAATTGGCTAGCGAGTTTAGATGATATGACGGATAAAATTATTTTTGATCTCAGCTATACTTTACCCGAAAAATATAATCTCACTGCTAATGGCGCCTTAGTCTCAAAAGAGAAAAGTGATCCTGACAAAACGACTTGGCATTTTCAAATGAACAACCCGATGAGCAGTTATTTGGTTGCTTTTGCTGCAGGTAATTTTGAAGTTGTCCGAGACACAACCGATTCGGGTGTGCCTTTGGAAATGTATCTGCCAGGTGAATACAATGATTATTTTAGATATACTTATAAAGACTACCGAGCTATTTTTTCGATAATGGAGCAAAAAATCGGTGTTGCCTATCCTTGGCAAAATTACAAACAAGTCCCTGTGCGAAATTTCTTGTACGCGGGAATGGAAAACACGAGCTTGACTATTTTCTCTGAAGAGTTTATTGTCGATGCAACGCGTTATAATGACCAGAATTATACAAACGTCCATGCGCACGAGTTGGCACATCAATGGTTTGGGAATTTAGTTACCGAAAAAAGCGCTACACATCATTGGTTGCAGGAAGGTTTTGCCAGTTACTTTGCGCTTTTAGTTGAACAAGACCTTTTTGGTGATGCGTATTTTGAGCATCAGCTTTTTGAAGATGCAGAGAAACTCAAATTGACTAGCGATCGTGGTGAAGGTGAGGAGATAATGAGTCCTGATGCAAGTTCGTTGACCTATTATCAAAAGGGCGCTTGGGCTTTACACGCCTTGCGCAACAGGATTGGCGACTCTGCTTTTTTTGAGTCTATCAAAACTTTTTTAAATCGCTATGCTTTTCAAACCGTCGAAGTTGATGATTTCTTGACAATTGTCGAAGAAAAAAGTGGAAAGGACATGCTTGATTTTAAAAAGGAATGGCTACAACAAACTTCTTTTCCTGCAGAAGAGGCACTTTCTCTATTGCGAGAATCTGATTTTATCGATCAACTTTTCCAGTTGAAACTCAAGCGAAATACACCCTTGAAAGATAAAATCTTACCAATCAAAAATGCGTTATTGTCTCGACATAATGCCTATTTAGGACCAGAGGCAGTTCTGCAAATTCTTCCTGAAAAAGGACCTGAACGCGAGGAGTTGCTTTACCTGGCCTTTGCCACAGAAAATATTGAAACACGTCAGTTTCTAGCCAAACATTTAAAGCAAATTCCGAAGGATCTCAAAGAGAAATATGAGACACTTTTGGAGGATCAATCCTATATTACACAAGAGCACGCTTTGCTCAATCTATGGATTAACTTCCCCGAAGATCAACGGGGTTACCTCGAGCAAATGCAAGGAAAAGAAGGAACGATTCATAAAAATATTGAACTCCTATGGTTGATGCTTGAGGTGGCAACGGATAATTCAAAACTGGGGAGAGAAGCCTTTCAGAAATTAACGGACTACACAGATTCTGCTTATGCCTATCAAATCAAAAGACAGGCTTTTATTTATTTGTTTCAGGTTGATAAATTCACAGCAGAAACGCTGAAGAATTTAGCTAAAGACTTGTCGCATCCTGTTTGGCGTTACCGAGATTTTGTCAATCAAATGCTGGAGGAGTTAATGAAAGATCCCAGACATAGAGCCGATTTAGTCAAGTTGTATGAAAAAAATCAACTGCAGAATGAAGGAAAGGTCAAAAAAGCTTTGGGCTTATAATGTCTTTGAAATGCTTTTTTAACAATCTTAGTTTCGGTGATGTTTACCAAAAAAAAAACGTTTGATCAGAATTCTAATCAAACGCTTTTTAAATAAAATTAGTTGTTTTATAGTGCCGCTGCACCTGCATCTGCTACGGCGTGATCCTTGTCGACCGTGCTTCCGCTGACGCCAATAGCGCCAATAATATCGCCATCAGCATTTTTAACTGGAATGCCGCCAGGGAAAGTGATCAAGCCACTGTTTGAATGTTCGATATTATAAAGAGAACCTCCTGGCTGAGATAATTCACCAACACTTCCTGAATTCATATCAAAGTAACGCGCTGTTTCAGCCTTCTTGATAGAAATATCCACTGAGCCTAACCATGCGCCATCCATACGCCCGAATGCAACTAAATTTGCGCCGGCATCTACAATTGCGATGTTCATTTTTGTATCTATTGCAACAGCTTTTTCTTTAGCCGCGCCAATCATTTTTTCTGCTTGTTCTAAGGTGATATTCATCATTTTTATTTTTTAGATTTTTAGTAATGTTGGAATGTACAAAGAAAGTTAGTCTTTAAACATAAAAAAAAGTCAAACTTCAAGGTGCTAAATAAATAGTGTTTCCGCTGACTAAATGACAAAAAGCTTGTTGATAAATTGTGAAGTTTAGTTTGAATCTTTCTTTACCAAATTCTTCTGACCTCACTTTTTAAGAATTCAAGACCTGTTTCACTCGGGGATGTTTTTTCTAATAATTCAGTTAAGATGGCCTCTCTTAGTTTTTGAGCAGAGGTGATTTCAGCACTCATATTGACTTGATGAATCATGGAGATCGTTGCGTTTTTAGAGGCGCGTATCGCTTCCCAAGTTTTACTAGAGACATAAATTTGCTGAACTAAGTTGTGTTCAAACTCTTGTTCGATGGTGGCGACAAGAAGTCTCTCATAAGCATTTTTGTCCTCACTTGTCGGATTGATGCGATGGATTAGATGGGCAGGGTGGATACGTTCCAAAAAAAGTGTCAATCTTTCGAAAGCTTGAATACGAATCGGTAAACTTTCTTTTCTTAAATCTTTCAAATCTTCATTGTATTTGAGCTGTATCAAGTGACTTGTGTGTGTTTTAAAAAAATAATAAGCCACACCGCCTACAACAAGAGTGGGTAAGAGGTAAACTAAAACTGTGAAAAGGGTATTGAAATTATCCATCGTCTATTTTTTTCAAATATATCAAAGTATTTTAGATCGGTATTTATGATTGGAAAGTAATTCTACTTTGGTTTAAATCCTTATTTTTGAAAATCAATTTTTTAAGCCACAAGACATTGCAAGACTATATTAATCAACTTAATGAAGCTCAGCGTGAAGCCGTTTTACAGAAAGATGGACCTATGATTGTGATTGCTGGTGCTGGCTCAGGAAAAACAAGAGTACTGACCTACCGGATTGCGCATTTGATGCATCAGGGTGTAGATCCGTTTAATATTCTTTCGCTCACTTTTACCAATAAGGCAGCACGTGAAATGAAAACGCGGATTTCTCAGATTGTCGGAGGAAGCGAAGCCAAGAATTTATGGATGGGAACTTTCCACTCTGTTTTTGCGAGAATATTGAGAATTGAAGGTGATAAATTAGGCTATCCGCCAAACTTTACAATCTATGATTCGAAGGACTCTCAGCAACTGATGCGAACGATTATTAAGGAAATGAAGCTGGATAAAGATGTGTATAAATACAAACAAGTTTTATCGCGGATTTCTTCTTTTAAAAATAGTTTGATTACCGTCAAAGCTTATCGCAAAGACCTCGAACTTCAAGAGGCTGATGCGATGGCAAAACGTCCGCGAATGGGCGATATTTATGAGGAATATGTCGAGCGTTGTTTTAAGGCTGGCGCGATGGATTTCGATGATTTATTGTTGCGAACAAATGAACTCCTCACGCGTTTTCCTGATGTTTTGGCAAAATATCAAAAGCGTTTTAAATATATTTTGGTCGATGAGTATCAAGATACAAACCACTCACAATATTTGATTGTGCGTGCCTTGAGTGATCGTTATCAAAATATTTGTGTGGTAGGTGATGATGCCCAAAGTATCTATGCTTTTAGAGGGGCTAACATTAATAATATCTTGAATTTCCAACGGGATTATGACAAGGTAGCCTCTTTCCGGTTAGAGCAAAATTACCGCTCAACAAAAAACATTGTAGAAGCAGCCAACTCTGTGATTGATAAAAACAAAACCAAACTTGAAAAGTTGGTTTGGACGGCTAATGATGAAGGTGGTAAAATTAAGGTCAACCGTTTGATGAATGACGCTGAGGAAGGGCGTTTTGTGGCGAGTTCTATTATGGATAATCGGATGCAAGACAATGCACAAAATGGTGATTTTGCTGTGCTTTATCGAACAAATGCGCAGAGTCGAGCGATTGAAGATGCCTTGCGACGAAAGGATATTCCATATCGTATCTACGGGGGTTTGTCCTTTTATCAGCACAAAGAAATCAAAGATGTTTTGTCTTATTTGCGTTTAATTATCAATCCAAAAGATGAAGAATCTTTTAAACGTATTGTCAATTTTCCTGCGCGAGGTATTGGCCAAACAACAATGGATCGCTTAACATTAGCGGCAAATCATTATAAAAAATCCTTGTTTGAGATTGTTGAACACATTCATAAACTGGAGCTACAAATCAATAAAGGCACACAAAGAAAGTTGATCAACTTTGTCAATATGATTAAGAGTTTTCAGATTACAGCTGAAGAAAAGGATGCCTTTTATTTGACAGAATTGATCATCAAAAAAACTGGATTGATCCAGGAATATAAAAAGGATGCATCTCCAGAAGGAATCACGCGAATTGAAAACGTTGAGGAACTCCTGAATGGTGTACGTGATTTTGTAGAAGGTCAAAAGGAGGTCGCTGATTCTAGAGCTTCTTTAGCCGAATTTTTAGAAGATGTTTCGTTAGCTACTGATTTGGATAAACAAGTTGATGATGATGATCGCGTGGCTTTGATGACCATTCACTTGGCTAAGGGACTCGAATTTCCATACGTTTATATTGTCGGGTTAGAGGAAGATTTATTTCCGTCTGCCATGAGTTTAAACACGCGATCAGAACTAGAGGAGGAGCGACGTTTGTTTTATGTGGCATTGACACGAGCTGAAAAACAAGCTTATTTAACATATGTCATTTCACGCTACCGATGGGGGAAATTAATAGATGCAGACCCAAGTCGATTTATAGAGGAAATTGATGATAAATTCTTGGATTTCTTGGTGCCAAAAGATGATTATAAATTTAATTCTTTTATAGATCGTGACATTTTTAATGATGATGTTGATAAGTCAAAACTCAGACAAAACAAACCTAAAAGCACAACGCCACCACCAAGTCATAAGCCATCTGAAAAGCAATTAAGACGCTTACGGAAATTAAAACCTGAAGGTGAAACACTATCAAAACCTGCTAAGCCAGTGACTTTGATAAATGGTCAGGAAGTAGAGCACGAGCGTTTTGGTCGTGGAAAAGTAATCGAAGTGACAGGCGTAGGCAATGATGCTAAAGCGTCAATTAATTTTAAAACAAGTGGCGTTAAAAACTTGATTTTAAAATTTGCCAAACTTAAAACAATTGATTGATGCTCAGTGTTTCAAAACTTATTATAGCCTTATTATCTCTTTTTAGTATAGGATTACTTTCGGCTACATTTTTTCTAGACCCAACTTCTGAAGTCAGTCGACTTATTGAGTATTACGATGTGCTGTTGTGTATCGTTTTCTTTATTGATTTCTGTCAGCAGTTGTATAAATCTGAAAATCGTACAAAATTTTTCTTTACCACAGGATGGTTGGATTTGATCTCTTCGATCCCTGTGATTCACGAATTCCGTTTTGTGCGCATCTTTCGTGTTTTCCGTATTTTTAGAATTATTAAATCCTTCCGTTTACTGGTCTCTTTTATAAAGACAAATAAAGTTGCCAGTCTTTATGGATTAATTGTCTTTGTATCAATAACCACAGTTATTTTAACGTCTACAATTGTTTTGTATGTGGAAAAAGATGTGGGGAATATCAAAACTGCAGAAGATGCGATATGGTGGAGTTTTGTGTCTGTAACAACCGTTGGATACGGCGACCACTACCCGGTGACAAGGATTGGTCGAGCGCTTTCTATTTTGTTAATTTCGACAGGGATTGCACTTTTTGGAGCATTAATTTCTTATATTACATCAAAGGTTGAAAGCATAAAAGAGAAAGGACTTTAAAAATATATGATATGGCAGAAATAATTAAGCTCTACGAAAAAAATACTTCAGAAAAGGAATTGGAGAAGATTGCAAAAGTCTTACGTGATGGAGGCTTAATTATTTATCCTACAGACACTGTTTACGGGTTGGGTTGCGATATTAATAACACAAAAGCCCTAACGAAAGTTGCACGCTTAAAAAACGTCAAATTAGAGAAAGCTAACTTTTCATTTATCTGTAAAGATCTGAGTAACCTCTCTGATTATGTCGCACAGATTCCTGTGGGCACATTTAAAATACTCAAACGGAACCTCCCTGGACCTTATACTTTCATTTTACCAGGGAATAACAACTTGCCAGCTGTCTTTAAGAAGAAAAAAACTGTCGGTATCCGTGTCCCTGATAATGCTATTGCCCGCTCAATTGTTGCCACTTTAGGCAATCCTATTGTTTCAACCTCTATTTATGATGAAGATGATATGGTAGAATATACAACAGATCCTGAGCTGATCGCTGAGAAGTGGGGCGACCTTGTTGATATTGTTGTTGATGGTGGTTATGGTGATAATATGGCTTCAACTGTTATCGATCTCACACAAGCAGAACCAGAACTTATTCGTGAAGGGAAGGGTTCCATCGAAATTTAAAAATTCTTGACTGATTAATGACTTGGATGTATTTTGAGGTTTAACTTCAGATCAAAAATGATTTGAATAAACCTTTGATGTCACATCAAATTATAAAGGAGAAAGAGTAACCTGATTCAATATAAAAATAAAGCACCGATTTTGAAATTTCAAAATCGGTGCTTTATTTTTTCCTAAATTTTAAACTTATTTATCTAAAGTAGGATTGTCAACGATAGGACGTTCGTCTCTATTAGCGAGTTCCCAAGCTGTGTAAAAAACAAGCTTCGTTCTTTTTTCAAGCAAGTTGTACTCTATTTTTTCAACTGTATCAGTTGGTTTGTGATAGTCAGCATGAACACCATTAAAGTAAAAAATGACAGGAATATCAAATTTTGCAAAGTTGTAATGATCACTTCTAAAGTAAAAACGGTTTGGGTCATCTTCGGCATTGTACTTATAGTCAAGGTCTAGATTGACGTAAGTGGCATTGGCATCTTCAGAGATCTGGTGTAGTTCAGAACTCAGCCTGTCACTTCCGATAAGGTATAAGTAGTTGCCATTATTTTGGTGTGCATCATCACGTCGGCCAATCATATCAATATTGAGGTTGGCAACAGTATTGTCAAGAGAATAAATTGGATTTTCTGTGTAATACTTAGATCCTAAAAGACCTTTTTCTTCACCAGTAAAATGTAAGAAGATGATTGATCGTTTTGGTTTGTTCCCATCGCGGTATGCTTTTTTGAAAGCTTCAGCAATTTCCATCACGCCAACAGTCCCTGAGCCGTCGTCATCTGCACCATTATAAATCTCGTCATCTTTCATACCTAAATGATCGTAATGTGCAGAGATCACAACATATTCATTTGGCAATTCCTCACCTTCAATGATAGCGATGATATTCTCAGAATCTCCAAAACGGTCATTGTAAAACTCTGAAGGAATTTCCTGGAGGTAAGGTGTGTCATCAGTGTGATCACCACCAGCAATATTCAAGCTTGAATAAAAGTTTGATAGAAATTCAGCTGCTTTTTTCTGACCTGGCGTTCCAGTCTCACGACCTTCAAATTCATCCGATGCCAAAACGGAGAGATAATCATTAAGATCAGCCGACGTAATTGATTTCGCGTAGGTGACAGGATCTTGTTGATGTGTTTGGTTTTGTGTACTCTTGCAAGAATAAGCTGTCATTGCAATCATGCATATAAGCGCTAATCTTTTCATATAATTTGTTTTTTTGCTAAGATAGTATTTTTTATGGACGTTGAAATAAGAGACTTTTCAAATTTTATTTATGGTCAAATTAAAGCATAGTATTTTGATATTTAGGTTTTTGCGGAGCTGTTCTGAAAAAAGTTTTAAATGAAGCTTTAAAAACTTAAAAATTTGTTTTGAGATTTGAAATAACTGACTATATTTGCAGACGCAAACAGATTGCTTGGAGAAATGGCAGAGCGGTCGAATGCGGCAGTCTTGAAAACTGTTGAGGGTCATACCTCCGGGGGTTCGAATCCCTCTTTCTCCGCAGACAACCCTGTAAATCACTGATTTGCAGGGTTTTGTATTTAAGGGTGCCAGTCTAGGTGCCAATATTTTTTATTGATCTTCATATATTACACTATTGTCTTTATATAAAGTTTTGGCTTTTTTAAGAAGAACTGTATTTATCGAGAGATCATTAAGCAAGCATTTTGATTGCTGTATTCCGGATAGAATCAATTTTGAGCAAGGTATAAATGTATAATTATACATTTATACCTTGTGTGAGCTTATGACTAA
>JAKDUG010000064.1 GCA_030457805.1 Psychroflexus sp. | reverse complement strand
TACTAATTGCATTTCTTCCCTTATTTTATTACTTGTAACCAAATTCCTAGAGAATATTTCAGGGTTTGGATCAAAGAAACGACAAATAATTAAAATTAATAATTTTATGACCATTTAATTGATTATAGGTGCATATTATGCACCTGGAATTTAATCCAAACGAATGATTACAATTCAAAATAAGATTCAAAGTTGTGATTAATGTCATTCAAAGATGCTCGTCATTCTTTTATTGTAATAACTTGGAACTTTTTAGATAAAAGAGTCTTAAGCTTGACAGAAAGACAAATACTGCCACGTCTTTTACATCAATAGCTTTTATTCCATACAGCTCCTTCCTAGATTATGCACATAAATAATCTGAGATATGGAAGTATTACAGTTCTACAAATGCTTAACTTTGCCTTTGTCACCAAATTCTAACATCTTCGGATAAAGTTGCTTTTCTCAGACCCAACTTCAAGGGATTTACTACATTATTGAGCCATTGGGCCACATTGATTTTTTTTTTGGGACCAACGAACTTTTTTACCACCCGTGAATTCTAAGGTTGGTAGTTCAGAGCTTAGTTTCTTCTCTTGATTAACATGCGTTAATCTTCATTAACAACAAGTAGATTAAGAATACGTATAAGCGAGTCTATGAGTGTTTGTAGCATTAAGTAACTCAAACGATAATATGTATACATTATATACTTATGTTGGTGAGAAGCTTCATCAGCGTATCCCTGGGGTTCGACCTATCTGACCATCATATATGTCCCTCAACTAGCTTTTCCTCGAATGTTCGTTGAGATTGAAGGTGGTTCAAGTCGCATTAAATTCATTTGGTACAAGTATACTCTCGAATAGAGAACATTCCTTGGTTTCTTATTTCCTATATTTATGGTTTTTTTGGTTACCTACGTAGTCCAATAGTCCTCACTGAATGGGAGCTAATAATGAAAAAGCAGTTCTTTAGTTACTAAATTGCTAATTACTAGACAGAGAATATTTAACAGATTCTTGAACACATATTTTTCTAATATATTACGGATACACTTGAACTGTTTATATGGGGGATAAATAAAGTGCCAACTGCTATTTTGACAATATGATTAATAACATTGTTAATATTAACAATTCTAACTCTTTAAGTTATATGAAAGCCTTACGTGTTCGTGTACAGATACGCCTAGCATTTCCTGCCTGCAGGGTAAGCAATGACATGATGTTCCTTCTCACTACTTTTTCAAGTCCACTAACTATATCAGGGGAAGCATATATTGGCGATACTTGTATTATGATCTTTACTATCAAACTTTAAATTATTAATTTACCAGGCAATACTACCTTTACATTCCGCCTTTGGTATCAACCGCCCATTCCTAACCCTCCTTTTAGTTGAATCTCTTGGTGATATATATTCTCATTGTAATCTTGTTCTATACCATATATAGGAAATAACCTAAACGACATTGCACTCTTTGAAACACTAACTATTGGTAACGAGTCGCTACCACAAGATTATGTGCCCTTATTTGTCGCAGAGATATGTCCCGCATCATCATTGTATCCTACATCGACTTCATATGAGGACTCAAGTGTACGAAGACAGTTTTGCACACATTTTTCAGTAGCTAATTTACACAGATAATATAATTAATAATTTGAAATAATAATAACATAGATTGATATTAGTTAGCTAACCCATTTTTTAAATTGTATAATTATTTAGCAGATCATTCTCTATACATAGTATAGGGTGGATTTTAAACTAATAATGGATGAGCAAAGTTTTGCGAGAGATAATAATCTGCAGGTGTCAGGAGAGAGTGAAATACAACCTGAGAAAATGCAAGCTGATAAAGCATCTGCATAAATTGTCTGTGAGTTACAACTTCGCAAAATACTTTATTTATGTATTGATTACTTCAGCTATTACTAGTTTAAGTTATTAGCTATTAAGACGTAGTTTATGTAATTTTTTTATTGTTTTTGCGTTGTTAGGCCCTACTACTACATTTATATGGGCTCGTCAAGGTTGCAATAATAAGTAACACCGAATGTATGGTGTTGCTTGGTGATTAAAGTAATGCATGTAGGGAGACAAAACCATGACGCGATTACTATTAATTTTATCTACTGTAATTTAAAGTGAGCCATGATATCACAGCGCCTACAAAGGTAAATCAGGTTTCTAGTTTTTTTGTAGAGTTGTCGCGCGTCTACCCAACTCAACTCAATTATATGGTACAGTTTTCTTATTTGAAATTAGCTCTCTTTTGGTCTTTTTTCCATAAGGATGTCAAAGGAATAAGCATGATCAACATCATTCCACACAAACCAACATTATATGCATAACCTTTCAAGTATCTAGGTGCATCCTCGGTTCTCCAAACGAAAAGTGGAACCCAAACACTGAAAGTGTTACCTAAAGTATTCATTGTGCTGAGTGTCAAAGCTCTTTCCTGTGAGTTCTTGGAGCAAATAATATTGGCCCAGGAGTAAAGTACTGGAGCAATTCCGTCTGCAACACCTGTAAGGAAGAAAGCAAAGAGAATGCCACCTTTATTGACACCATTCCATACAGTCAAAATAATACTGGCAGTCAAGTTAAGCATCGTAGTTACTGCAATTGAATGTGCGTGAGAGTTTGGCCAAGTATCAACAATTATGCCGTTAATAATAGCACTCAAAATTGTTACTGCCGGAATAACAGTGGTTAAGGTGTTCGTTTTAGAAACCGAATAGTTATTATCTTTGAGCCATATAGGTAAGCCATTATTAGAGGAAGGACCATCGGCCTGACTAAAGAAAATGGCAAAAGTGACCAACAATGAGAATCTCCAGGACCCAAAAATAGTCATTTTGATAGACTGAATAGACATTTTGTCATTAGAAGATCTACCTTCTCTAAGCATTCTCAATTGGGCAAGTCTATATTCTTTTTTGGAGAGCAACTTAAAGGAACTAGTATTTTTGGCATCGGGTAAGCCCGGTAAAGTAAATATTCCATATAAAGAAATAGGAATGGTAATTAGAAATGCCAAAAGATACAACCATTGCCAGCCTTTTATACCATTAATTCCATTTAAGTTAGTGTAGGCTGCTTGTTGTATATATCCTCCAGACATTGATCCAATCTGAGAAGCACAGAAAAAGAGTGCACTTCTTTTAGTGATTTCCGACTTGGTATACCAAGACCCTAAGATATACTGCACTGTGGGGAAGAAGAATGAACCCAAAAGACCAATACAGAAACGCAAAGCATATAGTTGGTGATAGTTAGTAATCTTGAACATCCCAAGTGTAAAAAGGGCCCAAAGGCTGTCCATGATAGGTAGATATAAGTTAATTGGTAGCTTTGTAGCAAGCATTGTGAGGGGAATCTGGCCAACAATGAAACCAGCCATGTAGCATGACAGCTGGTATGTTAATTGATTACCATACATATTCAAATCTTCTTTCATGCCTGAGACATATGCATATGTAACCGCTGTTGAATCTAGAGTTTTAACAAAGGATGAAAGGAAAAGATAAAGCCAAATGATGAGATCAAGTTTGATGATTAGTTTTCTTTCTTCTTTGGAATCTGATTTGGAGAACCATTGGTACCATCTTTGAGGTTCAACTGATCTGTTCAAAAACTCATTTTCTTCTTCAGTAACATCCTCATACAAAACTTGTGTTTCATTGATTTGCAGCTGTTCTTTTTGCTTTTTATCAATCAGCATTTTATCCAAGTAAGACGTTTTTCCAGTTATTTCGAACGTTAATCATTGGTACGAACCATAATCCTTATTTATAGCATATTAGTGTGGGTTACGCCACATATGTATAAATGACGACATTTTGATAGGTAATCAGCGGGAAAAATTAATTCGCTAAAATATAGTGGATAATAAAACTTCACATGGCATACCTTGTTGTTTCGAAGTAGTGCTGTAGAAAATATCGTTGATTCTGTGTTCGGTTCTAACAGTTGAAACATAGTTAACAAGCATTAAGCTTAAATTCGTTGACTCCTGTTATCTCGGATTCACGCGTAACAGCAATTATCTGGTCCAATAAATAATGTTGTTTTGAATACTCTTGGTAGTAGCTTTTAATTTCCAATAGTATTACACAACAAGCCAAGAAATTTGGTCATGCTATGAATGCCCCTGTCATATATTGTTCCACAAGCAACGATAAATGTTCAGAAAATATTCAAAATCATCTTGTCTAAAGCGCTTTACTTGCGTTTGAATTTGGACGAGATAGTTAATGTTGGCGAGCCCATCCTCCTATATAAATAGACATCTTATTCTCTGAACCTATTGCATTTGTTATTAATGTATGATTTTAATGATAGGTTGGTAGCTTTTAGATAAGCAGATTACATACGGGACGTCATTATACATCATTTCATGAAAGAATTAGTATCTGATCCACAGTAGAAATACAACCTTAGAGCTTATAATATACCACAATGGCTGCGTATTTCACAACTTTCAATAAACCGCTGTTATTTTCAAAGTTCTCAGCCAAGGGAGTTACAATTTTGTCTCTTTGCACTAAGAGGCAAAGGCCACTTCTTTAATACTTGATTTATGCATCTCTATTTTGGTAAAAGATGAAGGGGGGGTAAAAAGTCAATCAAAAGAACACACTTGCTCGTCGACTTCCGCTTCGCCAATATTTGCTATGGACTCAACCTCAAACTTTAAAATATGAGATTAAGTGTATACAAATCATAAGAGTCTACTATGATAACAGTTTATGACAGAATATAAATATGAAGTCGATTACAAATTCCAAGATGCTTGAAAGTGGTATGTCTTCAATAAGATGCTTTTCCGAGGTAAGATAACTTTTCAATATTTTGCGAATACGGTAAAGGTTTTATTTTAAAATTATTTTTGAGAATATGCAAAACACTTCTTATCCAGATTTTTGATTGTTTCAGTTTTTCTTATTATTATCCCTCATTGAAATAATCTAGTAATAGTTCCCAAACAAACCCAAACAATTCCCGCATATTCTATATGGCAAAAAATTTCCGGCTTCTATACTTGTGGATTTGGCTTTAATGTGAAGGATAAACGCACGAAGCATCAACAATAGGACGTTAATCTCTAAATCCGGGAGAGTCGGATCGATTAATCTTAAATATTTGATAAACGTTCAATTGTTTGGCGTCAGAACCTGATTTCATTCCGCACCAAAAAAGGCAGTGGGGTCATTTGCATCAAACAATATAACAAAGTCTTCTATATACTGCTGGGTTTATAAACATTACAGGATATGCATAGGAATTAAAGAGTACAGAGACTTTACAATTGGAACGACGAGAGTTTACACTTTTCAGTTGTGCATCTTGTTCCACCGTGAGACCAATTTGAAATACCTTTAATGTATATCTTGTACCATGACGTTATGGTACTCTTTAAAGTAAACTAAGAACAATTTGCACTTTTTGCACGGCGCTGAACAGTTTGCACGCAGTTGCAGGATATAGTTTATCTGTATTGATTTAGATGTAACAATGATGTCATAACTTTCCCAAATTTAAAAACCAGGCTAGCAATTTTTGTACGAGTTTGTCAAGCATCAACCCCATCTAGAGCACAAGTTTTCGACGTAACCTAATCCAGCTCTCATAACAAAGTTCGTATTAACATATTAAAATTAGTTTACATCTGACCCTACACATAATTAGCTGGTGTATTATCTAATACACTCATCTTTAAATTAAATTAACCAATAAATGGTCTTGGTAAGTATAGTTCTTCTAAATTCTTAAATATTTTATCTGTGAACTTGACCTTGAAAGCTTCTACAATATCTTCAGCAAATCTCTCTGAATTTATACCAACAATAGGAAAACAACCTTTCTGAATTACCCATACTGTGGCAATAACTGTCATATTAACATTATTTTCTTCAGCAAATTTTTCCGCCTGGTTAACAATCTCCATCGTTCCTTGATAATGGACACAAACTGAATGCTTCAAAATAGTCATCAGTTGATTTGATTCCATCCGTATTGGTTTTCAGGTCAAGGGGATGTGCAAACAAGCATCTTGGAATGGAGGACCAAAGGAAGACACTAACTGTTCCAAATTCTGATCATTACAGAAAGAAATCATTTCCCTTTCTCCTTCTCTGTATAATAGATTATGAAAATTTTGCATACTAATGACCTTGAACTATCCGTTCTTATCGGCAATATGTTGCAATTGAGCAAACTCGCCTACTTTCATTGATGAGGCCCCTAACTATCTTACCGATTCTTGTAGAGCAACGTCATTTAACGCTCTCATGATTTCAGTTTTTGGTGTTAAAGATCTAATATACGAATTTGCAAAACATCTATGTATGTTCCTAATCTTTAAACAAATTCTGCTTCTGCGTCGGTATGTTTCTTGACAGACCTTGAGAATTGGTTCATAATTAGTCAATCTTTTCTCTCTACTCAATATTTCTCCCAAGCTGATACCCTCAAGAGGGATGAATGTTTTAGTCAAACTATATAAATTGAACTGTGAGGCTTTCAAATGGAAGGCTAACTTCATTTAAATATTAAAAGTTTATTAAAAGACGTCAAAAGTCAGCATTGCAAATGGTAATGGAGCCGGAATTGTTCTTTCTGCACTTGTTAACTTCCCAGAAAATTTTGATAAATCTAAGAAGTCTCCAGCAATAATTTTCACTCATCTAGAAGGAGGTGTCAACGAACAAACTGCTGGCCTATATAGTAAGAAAATAGCTGAAGCTGGGCAATTAGTAACTATTACTTTCGATGCTTATTATCACGGAGAAAGCACGGCTGAGCCACATCAATTGAAAAACCCATATACCAGGGCGGAAGATATTCATGCTGTTGTTGATTACTTAATTACTCAACATCGTTGATGTTGACAAAAATTAGCGCCGTAAGTATCTGTGGTGGTGGTAGTGGTGTTTATGCTGTTAATATTGATATTAGTGATCATTGTATTAAAGCTGTTGGTACTATCAGCTCTCTTGATATTGGTGGAATTTTTCGTAAT
This sequence comes from Psychroflexus sp., assembly GCA_030457805.1. Lineage (GTDB taxonomy): Bacteria > Bacteroidota > Bacteroidia > Flavobacteriales > Flavobacteriaceae > Psychroflexus. Next base: position 2,814 of record JAKDUG010000064.1, on the reverse strand, counting down.
GGGGTTCAGATGGAAAACCACAAAAGCTGATACATTACCGGCTCTTGAACCTGGTGGTAAAATTCGTAGTGGTGATGCAGGGTTGCAACAACAGGGAAAGGGAATGGTGAAATTGTTACCCTCTCATTTTGTCTTGAAAAAAAGGGAGAAGCAAAAGGCAACAATGAAATGGAAGAAACAGAAAGGTATTATCGTACTCTTCGTGTGATACACATTGCTCCTGGGGTTTTTACTTCGAGAAATTTAACCCAATTCTTAACTCATGATGCCTTTTTTTTCACACAACCATTGCAAGTTGTTGTTGGAGAAAAGGTTGGTAGCAAATGCAATAATACAACTTGATGTTGATATACCCGTTAAATAAGTCGGATTTAGATATATAATATCCAGCAAGTGTTTTTAGGTGATTACAAGGGAGAAAACTATGATTTGGCACAAGGGTTTGAAGGATTGAAATTACCAAAGAGTAAATATTTGTCAGCAAACAAGCCAGCCCTTCTTTCCAGATAAAAAATGGACACCTAAAGTTGTATTTATTTTGGTTATAAGGAAATGTCTTTATGATGCATTCCTATATTGTGGACCATGCTAATCCACGGGGCTGTTTGGCTTTACTATCTCATGATTTATAAACATACCTGGGGATACCGGGATCGTAATTATACCAAAATTATTATGGCTATCATTATAATGGAGCTTTTACTTCAAGTCTGATTGCTTACTGTCGTTCTATTTTCTGTGCGTGAAAAGCGCGGGGTATTTCTGTCGGCTTTAGGCTAAAACAAGTGTTGTCTAAAAGATAAGGATATTTTTTTTGGATTATCGATAGCACAATTCATGAGGTGTAAAAGGAATTAAACAATAACATACAAAACATAAAAAGGGTTTGGAACTTAGGAATCGTGTCATTCTGTATATATACTATAAATGGCTCAGCTCTAGCAGAATATTACGATTAATACTTCACTGTAAGTGAATAATTATTGAACTTCTCCGTATACGTGCTAATATAACAGCCTTGTATCTGCACAATGACCTGGAACACATAACGGATCATCTCGAGATCCGTGTTAACGATATAGCAGGAACAAGATGCAAAGCTTAAGAATCTGGCGTACATCGTAAAACTTATATTCTTTCATGTGCTTTTTTCATTAGCTACATCCTCATCGTACATATTTCTTGCGATTAATAGGGTCTTTTCCCAATCAGTGAAATCGTTTATTGCCTTTTCATTCTTCTTGCAAGCGCGAGAAAAATTATTCATTATTCCTAAAAATCTGTCCTTTACAGTGTCGATATCCCCCAATTCATAATACTTGTTGTTCACTCTAGCTTTTACTTGTATATTAATGTCTGCAATAATTTCTTGCCAAACTTTTTCACCTTTATGTGACTTTTCAAAGTATTTGAAAGGTCTCTCCTTAATCATATGGGTTACCAAAGCCTTTTCAATTACTTCTTCCGATGCCTTTCGTAATTGGTAAAAATGAGCACATTGAACTCCAAAAATAAGCACTAAGTACATGAACAAGTCGCCATATGATTCTTTACCATAGCCCTTGAACCAAGCATAAACATCATAAAGTATAAAAATGACATAGATAAGAATGAGTGGCTTGAAACCAATATTAGCGTAAACATATTTTAATGTAGCCATGGTTAGTTATTTTGTGATATAAAGTATTGAGAACAGAAAAAAGGTTTAATGCTATTTATATTAAAATTTCGGATGGGTCTCTTCCAAAACTTTTGAGTCCTGTATCTAAATTATTGTCAAAAATCCTCTTGGTCCTTGCGAACCGTTTTCAATGCCTCCCAATCTTTTCAATGTCTCTTCCTAAACGTACTACAACAAGTATTGATTATGTCACATTTAAATAAACTTTGTTGGATACTTAAAGTGCTTGTACCTGTTTACGTCACTCTGCTTGCATGTGAAATATTTCTTATTCATAATGATATTATTAAAGTCAGGTCAAGTATAGTGTTTGGTCAAATCTTCTTCGGAGTAATTCTATCCTATGGTACTCTTTTTTTCTATCTCAAGTCTACCGCAGAAAAACTTTCGGAAGTTTTAGTTTTAGAAACCATAAAAAAAAGACCTTTTAGAGAATTACATTCAAACAAACAAGTTGAAGTTTGGAATGATATCTCCTCTAGTTTCGTTAATGAAAGACGTAAGTTTCTCCCATTTCGTTATCTTCCCCTGCCAGTCATCTACAATTTTGAGATTATTTTTAAAAAAAGCATGGCTTATATTGATAAAAAGTTGAACACAAAATATAAAGGTATGACAGAGGATGAGATTAGTGGAAAGGATGCGCTCCTTGTTGCCGCCAAGAAGATTTACGATAAAGATTCTAGTGATTACTACAATGAAAACATTTTCAATAAAAACGACAATTGGAAAAAATATGGTACAGCTTTACCATTAAGTACAATAACTGAGTCAACCAAATTTGAGGAACATGAAAAAAGGGTTGTTATAACAAGAAGAGCTGTAAATGCTATTCTTATTGTCTCGTACTTTGCTTCAGTATGGTATAGGGTCCAATAAATATTACTTGATTGTAATAAATTGGATTATGCGTAGCTATCTAAAAGAGCTAACGTACAAATTTATTAAATGTGAATAGAATTCAGTTCATGTAGCTCCCTGTACACCTAAAGGAGTAGATGCCTAATGCTTGAATGTCAACGAAGAGTATTAAAAGTTTATCGAGTTCTTATTCTATATATGAAACTAGTTCCACCCACATATTCTTATATAATTATAATTTATGATATAGAGAAAAATCTGAACAATCAGCA
>JAKDUG010000063.1 GCA_030457805.1 Psychroflexus sp. | reverse complement strand
GTCTAAAAAGGATAATTAATTCCAAAGTTATAAACTGCATTGGCAAAGTTATAGTTTCTAAACCATTTCTGCCTATCACTTCCAGGATTGTAGGTTTTAAATCCTAAATCAATCCGAATGACAAAAAAATCAAGGTCATAGCGCAACCCAAATCCAGAGGCAATTGATAAATCTTTCAAATCCCTGAAACTATTAAATCGGGCGTCGGGATTTTTGACATTGTCGAGTGCATTCCAGATATTACCCACATCGACAAAAAGTGCACTGTTCAAACTTCCAAAAAGATTAAATCGGTATTCTGCATTAAAAGCCAATTTAAAATTGGCATCGTTAAACTCATTAATACCATTTGTTTTTCCTGGGCCCAAATCATATGGTCGCCAACCGCGGTTATCGTTAGGACCGCCGCCAAAAAAACTCTTTGAAAAAGGAATGGATTCGCTATTGCCAAACGGAATCGCAATTCCGGCATAGGCACGCGTTGCAATGATGTTTTTATGACCTAAATCCCAGTGTTTTATAAATGTTAATTCAGGCTTGATATATTGTGAAAATTGGACGTCAAAAATATTGTAATTACCACGCTTGTTTTTGTCCAATTTAAGAGGTTTTGCTAGCATGGAAAGCACATTTCCTGATAATTCGATCTTTGCTCTGAATTGAGAAAACTCTTCATCATAAATACTTTTACGCGTGCTGAAATTGTAGCTGTAATTTGAGGCGACAATGAGGTTGTTTTCAGTTAGGCGATCTTTGCGCTCTATGATGGCTTTCGTTTCTGTTTGATCTTCAGGATTCAGATTGACACCATTATTATTAACCTGGTTAATGAATGCATCCGTTCCTTCAGGAATCTTTAATTTTGGCGTCTCACTATTCGGGTCGCTAAAAAAATCATCGTCTAGCTGTGACATATTATTGACAGCGATGGCGTTGAGTTGATCAAAGGAATTGGAAAAAACATTAAAGTAATTTTCAATATTCAGGTTATTGACAAGCTGAATATTGACCACGTCAACTTTATGTGTAATTGTTTTACTGGGTTTCCAATTGATATTATAGGTCAGATTAAAATTTGTTCTGTCGAGACCAATATTTTTTTGAGAACTGTATCCGATACTAAAACTGGTGAAAGGCGTCATTGTATTTTTAATGATACTTTCAGTTTTAAAGGGGAAAATTACTTTGGGAAAACTCAGTCTTAAATCTGTACCAAATTCAAAAATGTCAAAAAACTGATCACTAGAGGAAGCGTCTTTTGAGGACCCAAAGTTACCGCGCCCAGAAAGCTCTAGAGTTTCGGCGTTTTTAAATAAATTCCTGGCTAGGATAGAGGAGTTAAATCCGATCCCAAATTCTTGAATGTTACTCTGGGAAACGTCTGCTTGTAGGTTTAAAGAATAGCGTTCTTTAGGTGTTAAAAAGACATTGGCCACCAAACCTGTTGAGTCTTTTGGGTCTTCAACATATTCGATATTCGGGTATTTAAAGATGCGTGTATTGCTGATGCGGTTATAGGTTTGTGTGTTGTCAATGTCGCGGTAAAGACTGTCTTTTTTGATGAAAATAAGATCTGAAATAACACTTGGCTTAAACTGCATTTCACCAAAGTTATAAATATTATAATTTTCATATTGGGTGCTATCACTTGCAAAATCAGTATTGACGTCAGTATCTAAATCAGTAAAAACGTTGACCTCTGTAATTTTGTGAGGCATAAAGTCATAACTCACTGTGCTGTCTCTTTTTCGCTCTTCGCGGTTAGAAATAATCATTTCTGAATTGACTTGATGATCCGTATCAATGGTGTCTGCATAAAATGAGATATAACTTTCTTCAAAGTGATAGAAACCTCTATTTCTCAAATAATCAGTAATCCGGTTGCGCTCATTATCAAAATTTTTCGTTTCAAAAGCTTCTCCTTTTTTTAAATGCGAGTTCTCCTTGAGTATCTTGTTGTAAACAGAATCAATGCTTGAAGAAGAAATCCTGTTGTAAATAGAATCCAGTGTGTAGACATTTTTCGGGGATACAGCGTAAGTGATTTTAGCCTTTTGCTCGGTGGTATCTCGCTTGACGTCATATGAAGCTTCGGCGTTAAAATAACCTTGATTCCAATACCAATTTTCTAATTTTTTGGTCGATTCTATCATTAAATCCTTTTTGAGAATCTTAGGCGCTTCTCCAGAGCTTTTTATGGCTTCATTGATTGTAATATAGGAGTCTTTGAGTCTTTCAACTTGTTTTAAAGAGAGCCAGTTCTCAAGTCTTTTCTCGCGCTTGTCTTTTTTGTATCGCCAATGCTCAAAACCTTTTTCTGGATCTTGTTTGGCTAAATTATAGATGTGGAGTTTGAGCGGAATTCCGAAAATTCTGGCATTCGGCCTTGTCGTTGTGTATTGATTTAACTTGTTTTTTTGCTTGGCTGTCGAGTCAAGCTTAACCTTAGATTCTGTGATGAGGAATTCATCCTTTTCCAAATGTTTGATAGAATTACAAGCTGAAAATAGAATCAGTGTAAATAGAAATGATATTTTTGTGAAAGTTTTCAATCTAAATTCTTCAATTTTATGCTCAGTAAAAACCAACTCAAGCTGATAAATAATCTTAAAAGTAAAAGATATAGATCAAAGCACAAGCTTTTTATGACTGAGGGCGTAAAAGTAATCAAAGAATTTTTAAAAAGTGATTACGAGTTAGACGCTTTATACACCAGTGTTGATATTTTTTCAGCTGAACCAGATAAGTACTTTCTGATTGATGAAAATGAGCTGAAAAAGATAAGCTGTCTTTCAACACCTCAAATTGCAGTCGCACTTTTTAAAATTCCGGCAGATGAAGTCCAAGTACCAACAGGAAATAAAGGTTTAAAACTTGTGCTTGATGGTGTTCGTGATCCAGGAAATCTAGGAACGATCATCCGTTTGTGCGATTGGTTTGATGTGCAAGAATTGATTTGTTCTTCTGACACTGTTGACTGTTATAATCCAAAGGTTGTACAGGCAACAATGGGTTCTATGGCAAGAGTGAAAATGAGCTATCAAGAATTAGAGACATTCTTTGACAAAAACACACTGCCTGTTTATGGCTCTTATATGGATGGAGAACCAATTTACACAAGTGAAGTGGCGCAAGACGCTGTCATTGTGATGGGGAATGAAGCCCAAGGTATTTCTCAAGAAACATCGCGTTATATTCAGAAGCGTGTTAGCATTCCTCAATTTGGAAAAGCAGAAGTAGAGAGCTTGAATGTGGCCACCGCTACCGCTATCTTCATTAATGAGTTTAAGCGTTTATCGTTTACTGAAAAGTAAAATTGACAAAAATCCCACGTGATTTCATGCTATCCATATCAGAGGTCCACGGACTTTCTGTGTCATTGTCATGCACAAGCTCGTTGCTTAAAGCAAAGACTCCACGAACAGAGGGTGTGAATTTAAAATATTCAAAGTAAAAATCAATTCCAAAACCAACCTCTAGATTAGCAACATTCGTTTTCATTCGAAATTCGCCAGCACTATTGTCATTTGGGTTGTTCTCATTACTCGATAAGTTATGAGAAAGTGAGGCACCACCTACGATGAAAGGCTTAAAGTTATTGATGCGTTTAGAAGAAAATTTGATGAGAAGCGGAATATGTACATAGGAAGATTTGATTTCACGTTCACTTTTGAAATCCTCTTCAACTCTTGGAAATTCAAGATTTCGATTGGCAAAAACAACGCCAGGCTCCAATCTTAAATCTAAATACTCATTGATGCGTAAGTTACCGACAAGTCCTACATTAAATCCAATATTACGTGTGACATCGATTTCGTTTTGTGTGACGTAATCAATTTTAAAACCATAGTTATTGAATCCGAGGTAATATCCCCAAGACCAACGTTTTTTGTCAATGTTTTCTTTATTGAGAACTTTTTCTTTAGTAAAAAGTTGTGCATTGGCTTGCATGGACGCACATATCAGAACGAGAACCACTGCTAATTTCTTCATAAAAATCTATTTAGTCGCTGTATAAATTGTTGCTATGCCAAATGTTTGCGGCATAAATTCTACTTCTTTAAACCCATTTTTTTCCAAAATATTGCTGAGCTTTTTACCGTATGGGAATTTATTTGCGCTTTCGCTTAAATATTGGTAGGCATCCTTATCCTTCGAAAAAAATTTGCCAATTGCTGGCATCATGTGTTTTGTATAAAGATTGTAGCCTTGTTTAAAAGGAAAGTTTGTCGGTACAGAAGTTTCTAAAATAACAAATTTTCCTTTTGGTGAAAGCACGCGTAAGATTTCAGAAAGCCCTTTGTCTAGATTTTCAAAGTTACGCACACCAAAAGCAACGGTAATGGCATCGAAGGAGTTGTCGGGATAAGGTAGGTTTTCAGAATCGCCCTGCACCATTTCGATGCGTTTAGAGAGTTCTCTTTTTTTTATTTTTTCTTTTCCAATAGCAAGCATACCTGAAGAAAGATCCAGGCCAACTAATTTTGAAGCTTTTGAATCGGCAAGCGCCAAAATTAAATCTCCAGTACCAGTCGCGATATCTAGAATACTATCAGGTTGAGAATCCTTGACAATCTGAATGACTTTTTTTCGCCACGATAGGTCAGTCCCAAAAGAAATGATTCTGTTGAGATTGTCATAGCCAGAAGAAATGTTGTCAAACATTTGCTCAACTTGCTTTTTTTTGTCAATCTCTGAATCTTTATAAGGTTTGATTTCTTTTGCCATGCCTTTTTTTCTGCAAAGATAATTTTAAAATACAATTCAAAAATTTAAGTTTACTATTTTCTTTCATATTCATAATCACTTACATTTGTATTATGAAAATTTTAATAGCTGGAGCAGGCGAGGTCGGTTATCACTTGGCGAAACTCTTTTCTTATGAGTCTCATGATATCATGTTGATAGACGTTAATGAAGAGCGTTTGTCTTATGCTGATAAAAATCTTGACATTCAAACCATAGAAGGCGATGCAACTTCGCCAAAACTTTTAACAGACGCGAATGCGCATTCTGCAGACCTTGTTATTGCAGCGACTTCCAATCAGTCCATCAATATTAATGTCTGTATTTTTGCCAAGCAATTAGGAAGTAAAAGGACCGTTGCACGGGTGAGAAGCCAGGAATTAATATCCAAAAAACTGAAAATCAACTTAAAAGATTTAGGGATTGATGAAGTCATTTCACCTGAATTCTTGGCTGCTGACGAAATAAAATTATTGCTCAATCAATCTGGGTTTACAGATACTTTTGAGTTTGATGAGGGCGCATTGAGAATGATTGGTGTGACTTTGAGAACGCAAGCTGCATTTGTTGGGAAAACAGTGAAAGAAGCTGCAGAAGTTTATCCAGGTATTCACTTTGTTCCAATCGCAATTCAGCGTCATGGCACACAATACACAGTTATCCCACGAGGTGATACACAGTTCAAACGCGGTGATCAGGTTTATTTTGTCACAGACGATGAAGGCGTTGAAGAACTCTATAATTTGACTGGTGCTGATAAAAGAATCATCAAAAATGTGATGATCTTAGGCGGTAGCAATATTGGTAAAATGTTGGCAAGAGAACTCGCAGAGTGTAAATACAATGTGAAGCTTATTGAGAGAAACGAGAAAAAAGCCTTTGAAATAGCGGATGAAATATCAGATATTCTAGTGATCCATGAAGATGGCCGAAATGTGGGTTTACTGGAGGATGAAAACATTTCTAAAATGGATGCTTTTATTTCAGTCACTGGCAATTCTGAAACCAATATCATGTCTAGCTTGATAGCAAAGACCAAAAAAGTTAAGAAGACCATCGCACTTGTTGAAAATATGGATTATTTTCAATTGAGTCACAATATGGGAATTGACTCTTTTGTCAATAAAAAATTAATCGCCGCTAATGATATTTTTAGATTTATCCGAAAAGGAAATCTAGTATCTATGACGAAACTCAATAATATGAATGCAGAATTGCTTGAGTTTAAAGTGAAAAAAAGCTCAATGGTTTGTAATCACAAGATCTCAGATATAGATTTTCCGCGGACTTCAGTTGTCGGCGGTGTGATTAGAGATGGAAAAGGCGAAATAGCTTTAGGTGATTTTGTCGTTAAAGAGGGTGATCGACTTGTTGTTTGCTGCTTGCCGAAATCTATCAAACGTGTTGAAATATTATTTAGTTAATGCCAACAATTAATTATAAAATTGTCTTCCACACCTTAGGATTATTATTAATCTTTAATGGTGTTTTTATGCTTTTTCCATTGATCACTAGTTTGTATTATCACGAAACTGAAGTGGCTTTTGAAATCGCTTCTGCAGCAATAGCATCTTGCTTTACAGGCCTAATGATGATGTTTGCCACCCGGAAACACACCAAAAATCTGAAGCAAAAAGAAGGTTATTTGATTGTGAGTTTAGGTTGGCTTTTTATGGTATTGAGCGGAATGATGCCTTATATTTTTACGGATGCAATGCCAACTGTGATTGATGCTTTTTTTGAAACCATGTCAGGATACACCACCACGGGTTCTACAATTCTCACAGATGTTGAAGCCTTGCCTAAAGGGATTTTACTTTGGCGCTCAATGACACATTGGATTGGCGGAATGGGAATTATTGTTCTCGCTGTTGCCATCTTTCCCTTATTTGGGATTGGCGGGATGCAGCTTTTTTCTGCAGAAGCACCAGGGCCAAGTGCCGATAAACTAAAGCCTAAAATCACAGATACAGCCAAACGTTTATGGTTGATTTATTTGGGCTATACAGTGATAGAGACTGTTTTACTTCACTTTGCAGGAATGGGACTTTTTGATGCTGTTAACCACGCATTGAGTACCTTATCAACTGGTGGTTTTTCAACTAAAAATGAAAGTTTAGCTTACTGGAATGATCAACCCTTGATACAGTATATTGTTATACTCTTCATGTTTTTGGCGGGAATCAATTTTGTGGTGAGTTATTATGGCTTTAAATTCAATTTTAAAAAGATTTACGAAAATGAAGAGTTCAAACTCTACTGTATTTTTGTGTTTGGTTTCTCTGCAATTGCAGGGCTTTTGATCTTTTTTAATGCTGACTTAGGTTTGTCATCTATTCAACATCCACAAGTTTTTGGGGAGCTGGAAGCCGCCTTTCGACATGCCTCTTTTCAGGTGATTGCCGTGATAACCACAACAGGTTTTGTTTCTGCCGATTACACTCTATGGACACCGTTTTTGACAGTTCTATTTTTCGGATTGTTTTTCTTAGGAGGTTCAGCAGGCTCCACTTCTGGTGGTGTTAAAGTTGTGCGACACTTGATCATGATCAAAAATGCAATGCTTGAATTTAAACGCATTTTACATCCCAATGCTGTTTTGCCTGTGCGTTATGCAAATCGTGCTGTTGGCTCTAGTATTGTGTTTAATATTTTGGGCTTCTTTATTTTATACATGTTGTCTTTTATTATCGGTGCCCTCGTTTTAGGGGCGACAGGCTTGGATTTAAAAACTTCAATAGGTGCCGCAGCCTCTTCTTTAGGAAATATTGGCCCTGCTTTTGGCGATTTAAGCCCCGTTGATAATTATGCAGGTTTGACTGACACAGCAAAAGCCTGGTGTAGCTTTTTAATGCTGATCGGCCGATTAGAACTGTTTACGGTGCTGATTATCTTGACGCCATATTTCTGGAGAAATCGCTAGTGAAAATAAAATAATTTCTAAATAGATTTTATAAAATATTTATTTAGACATTATTTGTGCGGCTTCCCAAACTTACTCTTTGGCAAACTCTCCAAAATAACTGATATAATCTCCATCCTTTGAAATGACGACAAAGCTTTCGCAAGGGTAATGGTGTTCAAAAAATAAACGTTCAACTCTGCCTTTAGGATCTTCATTCCATTTGATAATGCCATTATAATCATGTAAGCCTTCATTGCTTTTATAAATGTAAACAGGTTTAATATTTACGATCTGTCTTAATCCTTCTTCAAGCTCTCCATACCATCTTCTAATCCACTCTGTACTTTTAGTGCTGTTACAAGGCTTTGTCTCAGGGTAATAGATGATGACAAGTGGTTGAGAGTCGTCTATTGTATAATTTATTTGTTCTTGTAATTTTTTTTCTAAGATTGCTCTATTTGATATCTCTCCACGTTCTTCTCTTGATATTAACTTCTTTTGATCGGTGGAGTCGCCAGGAATCTCAAAAAATTTATACTCTGAAAGAATTTTCTTAAATCTCGATCTGCTGATTTCGACGTTATTATCATCAAAATATCTGGTTTTTGAAGAAGAGCAGGAAAATATAATTATCCCGAAAATTGCTAATAATAAATTTTTTTTCATAATTGAGACAATGATTTTAGGGAGTGTGTGAATTTAATGCAGTAAGTTAATAAAGATATATAAACCTTCTAATTTTAATTTTTATAAAAATTACTTGCGATGCAGAATCAACGTTGAAAAAGATAGAGATAAAAAAAGCTCGCAGATTTATTTTATAAAACCTGCAAGCTCTGAATGATAAAAGAATATTTTTATTTAGTTGTAGCCAGTGGTGGCGGTTATGACTCTTTTAGTTTGTACTTCGTTTGTTTGTCATTTTTGATTAATGTGCCATTATTCTCACTTTGTGCGTGCCATTCTATATCATCTTTTCCATATTCTGCGCCTTTAGACCACGCAGTTGTTTGTTCTAAAGTTATCTCTGGTTTGTCATCTTCTTTAAGGGACACAAATCGTTTGTCGTTTTCACTAAAGTATCTGACGGTGATATCTTCTTTGCCATTGGTAAACTTGTATTGCAAAGGACTGATGAGAACGAGTTTCATCGTTTCTTTTCCGTCTGAAAAAGTAGCTTTGTCATCTTTTCTTTCCCAGGTGTAATCTCCCTTTTCATATGTTGCAGCCTGTGCTGAAGCATTTGTTTGCGCGAGTATGAGTTCATCTTGATCCTTTCTTTTTATCTTGACAAATTTTTCATCGTTTTTCTCAAAGAAATACACATCTATATTTTCTCCGTTATCGCTTTTGTAGACATAATTCAGATCTTTTTTAGTAGAGTTCTTCGTTTTGTCTTTATCTGAATTCGATTTGGTATTGTCGATTGCCGTCTTTTCTATTTTTGTTGCAGATATTTTTTCCTTTTTAGAGTCATTTTGACAGCCTGTCAATACGTAAGCAAAGCAGAGAGCTGATAAGAATATTTTTTTCATAATTTTTGTTTTAATTGATGTTATTTTTTTCCTTCCTCAAACATGACTTTTACTGGTTTTGAGTCTGTTATTTTGTCAGACTTATTTGTGATCAGTTTTTCAAATCTAGGATAGTTAATTTTAAAAAGTTTACAAACGGGTTACAAAGTATTTATACTTAAAATAAGAAAAATACTAGGCTAAACACAGTTTAAATTTCAATATTTTATTTTGAAATGCTTCATCTTAAAAGTCAATTTAAACCTAAAATGTTCAAGATGACTCTCACTCAAAGATAGCAAAACTCAACTATAGTTAGATCTCGTTCTGTTTTCAGATCAGTTTTTTGCCTACAGTTGTTTTTTATACATTGCTTCATGAATTTTCATGAAGCAGCGGTGATTTAGTTCAGCGTTTTCGACTCCGGTCTTATCAGAGACTGTTACGCCGTTTAAGTTATTAATCTTTTATTTGCCCTTGTTTTTCAGAAAATTGTGTTTTTTTAAATGCGAAAAGCGCGATTATTGTTAAAATAAGTAAGATAGTTAAGAATAAAAATTTCATTTGTATACGAGTCTCATACTGATGAGGCCTCAACATAAAGTCACTGAGATAGCAAAGCAGTCCGTGAGCAAGTGATAAAAGAATATGAAATAGAAAGGTTTAA
>JAKDUG010000298.1 GCA_030457805.1 Psychroflexus sp. | reverse complement strand
AGCTTAAAAACGTCTAAAAACGATTTTAAGGGCTTTTTAAGGGTTGTTAGGGCGTAAGCCTTAACCGAGCGTTAGCGAGCCTCTAACAAGCTCTCTGGTCGCAGATAACTGACGGTTAAGGACAACTAGCTGACTGAAAGCTAGTTAAACAGTTTTTTCCTTGAAAAAGGGCTTGATCTTGAGCTTGGTCTTTTTTATGCAGGCTTGCGCAGCAAGGCGACCTTTAAGGTCTTGTTCTTGAACTTGTCTTTGAGGTTTTAGTGAGATGTCATTTTTGAGAGAACCAAAACCTCAAATTTTTCTGTTTTTTTGTCTCGCGCACGCACGCGTTTTATTAAATAAACTGTTAGAACAACTGTTAAAAGAACTGTTAAGTACCTGTTAGGGGGGTCTCTAGCCCTTGGGAGAGTAGGAGTTTCAGGGGGGTGCAGACGACACTTTTGGACACTATGAACGACACTTTTGGACACTATGAACGACACTTTTGGACACTAAAGACGAACTCTTTATTTGATTGTCGTCTTTATTTTAGATATAGTTTAAAAAAGAAAAACGAAGGTGGGTTTAAAATGTATGATGTTGTGCGATACAACAACGGTCTAAATACAGTTCCGTTGCGTAAGTTTACACCAGTAGAAATGGATATATTTTGGGCTGTATGCTCAAAAATGAAGCGCAAAGGAACAGAAGAATTAACTTTTGATTTTGATGACTTTCAAGAATTGGCTAAGTATGACAGGCGAGAAAAAGATAGTTTTTATACGGCTTTAAAAAACACTTGGGAAAAAATGAAACAACTAGATTATAGCTATGAAGATGATGGGTATTACGAAGATTTCGTGTTGTTTCAACGGTTCGCTATAGATAAAGACAACGAGAAGGTCATTATACAAGCTAGTGAGCGCTTTGAGTTTGTTTTAAATGCGATTGGTACCAACTTTACTCGTTTTGAATTAGAAAACCTTACTGGGCTAGATAGTAGCTATTCTAAAGAGCTTTATAGGCAACTGATGCAATATCGAAGTATAGAGACTAAAAGTGGTTACTGGGCTGTTACGGTTGATGATTTTCGTGAAGTTTTAAATGTTCCTGAAAGTTATCGTATGTATGATATTGACAGACGCATATTTAACAAGGCGAAAAAGGAGTTTTTAAACCCCAAAGAAAACTCCGATCCAATTTTTAGTGAGTTTACAGTCGAAAAAATCAAAGCAAAAAAAGGAAATAAAATTCAGCGCTTCGTTATTCGGTTCAAAGAATACGAAGATCCGAATCCAGTGCCAATGATTAATCTTATGACTGGTGAAAAAATATAAACATAAAAAAAGATGTCCTAAGAATATTTTAGGATGTCTTTTTTGTTTCAAATCGAGCGAAGCGACACTAAATTTAATCGAGTTTACGAGATAAATTTTAAGAGGTAATAGGACACTTCCTATCAAGTCAAAATTTAAAATTTTGGGGTTTGTGGCCACAAACCCGTTGCTTGCCTTCCAAGTTTTGTCTTTTATTTTTTTTGCATGAGCGAAGCGAATTCTTAAATTTTCGTCAGAAAATTTTCACAACCAACCTTGC
>JAKDUG010000062.1 GCA_030457805.1 Psychroflexus sp. | reverse complement strand
ATCAACTTATAAATCACATTTTTATTGTAGAGCAAAGCTTTGAGTTCCCAAAGGTTTTGTATTTTAGCGAGAAATCAGAATAAAAATAATGGATATCAAATTTAATAAAAACGAAGACCATAACAAACTTCTCGCCTCTTCATTAAGAGACAAGCTTGTCAAGGTAAGTTTAGGCGGTGGTAAAAAGAAAATTGAAAAGCATCATTCAAAAGGAAAAATGACTGCCAGAGAACGCATTGATTTTTTATTAGATGATCCTAAAAAAGCGATAGAAATTGGAGCTTTTGCTGGCGAAGGCATGTACGAAGAATACGGCGGATGTCCAAGTGGCGGCGTTGTTGTTAAAATCGGACACGTCTCGGGCAAACAAGTGATTGTTGTGGCAAATGATGCTACTGTCAAAGCTGGTGCTTGGTTTCCAATCACAGGTAAAAAGAATCTGAGAGCTCAAGAAATTTCTATTGAAAATAAATTACCTATCATTTACCTTGTCGATAGTGCTGGTGTTTTCTTGCCATTACAAGATGAGATTTTCCCAGATAAAGAACATTTCGGCCGTATTTTCAGAAATAACGCAATCATGAGCAGCATGGGAATTACCCAAATTGCTGCAGTGATGGGAAGCTGTGTTGCTGGTGGTGCTTACCTTCCTATTATGAGTGATGAAGCATTGATTGTGGACAAAACAGGAAGTATCTTTTTAGCAGGAAGTTACCTTGTGAAAGCCGCTATCGGCGAAAGTATTGATAATGAAACTCTTGGTGGTGCAACAACGCATTGCGAAATCAGTGGTGTTACAGATTACAAAGCTGAAGATGATAAAGATGCACTGACAAAAATTCAGAATATTGTTGATAAAATTGGTGATTTTGATCAAGCAGGTTACAATCGTAAAAAACCGGTCAAGCCAAAAGAAAATCAAGATGATATTTTTGGACTTCTACCAGCCAAAAGAAGTGACCAATATGATATGATGCCGATTATTGAGCGTTTGGTTGACGACTCAGAATTTGAAGAGTACAAAGCTGGTTTCGGGCAAACACTGATTACAGGCTATGCGCGTATTGATGGCTGGGCTGTTGGTATTGTTGCCAATCAGCGAAAACTAGTCAAAACGAAAAAAGGTGAAATGCAGTTTGGCGGCGTTATCTATAGTGACTCTGCAGACAAAGCAACACGATTTATTGCAAATTGTAACCAAAAGAAAATCCCACTCGTCTTCCTGCAAGATGTCACAGGCTTTATGGTGGGTAGCAAAAGTGAACATGGCGGTATCATTAAGGATGGTGCTAAAATGGTGAGTGCTGTCAGTAATTCTGTCGTTCCTAAATTCACAATCGTCATCGGAAACTCATACGGAGCAGGAAATTATGCCATGTGTGGAAAAGCTTATGATCCAAGATTGATCGCTGCTTGGCCAAGTGCAGAATTAGCTGTAATGAGTGGAAGTTCAGCTGCAAAGGTTCTCCTACAGATTGAAACATCGCGTTTAAAAGCCAAAGGTGAAAAAATCACTGAGAAAAAAGAAAAAGAACTTTTTGACAAAATAAAAAATAATTATGATGAGCAAACCAGTCCTTATTACGCGGCTTCGCGTTTATGGACTGATGCTGTCATCAATCCTTTAGATACAAGGAAATGGATTTCAACTGGAATTGAAGTTGCCAATCATGCGCCAATTGAGAAGGATTTCAACTTAGGTGTAATCCAAACTTGATTTATTGATTTTATAAAGCCTAGAAAATGAGAGGGTTTCTAGATCGATTTTATTATCCTGTTCTGAAAATTTGAAACAGCATAAGCATTGTCAATGATCTTGAACTCCCCTCATTTTTTATTTAAATTAATTCCTTTTCCATGCTTTCTACAGAAAAAAATTTACAAGTCGTTTTTGAAGACAATCACTTAATTGTTATCAACAAGCGTGCGAGCGATATCGTCCAAGGTGACAAAACAAAAGACAAACCCTTGAGTGAAGTTGTCAAATCCTATCTCAAAGAAAAATATAAGAAGCCCGGCGCTGTTTACCTGGGTGTCGTACATCGGTTAGATCGCCCAACTTCTGGTCTTGTTCTCTTTGCGAAAACATCAAAGGCTTTGAGCAGATTGAACAAATCTTTTGCTGCCCATGAACCTATAAAAACTTACTGGGCTTTAGTTAAAAATCAACCGCCACAATCAAAAATGAGTTTGGTACATCACCTGAAACGCAATCAAAAACAAAATAAATCATACGCCCACGATAAGCCTGTTGAGAATTCAAAAGAGGCTCGGCTTTCATTTGAAGTCATCAAGAAATTACAAAATTATTTTTTACTTGAAGTTGCATTAAAGACAGGAAGACATCATCAAATCAGAAGTCAGCTTTCAGCAATTGGCTGCCCGATAAAAGGTGATTTAAAATACGGCTTTGACCGCAGTAATAAAGATGCGAGTATTCACTTACACGCACGCTCACTTAGCATTACACATCCTGTCAAAAAAGAAGAAATCAGTTTTACAGCAGATGTTCCTGATGATAATTTATGGAAGAGTTGTGTAAATTAATTGATCTAAAAAGACAAATAAATAGGCTCAAAACTTATCTTTGAAAAAAAACATGAAGAAGAATATTGCCGTTTTGATGGGAGGTTATACAAACGAATACGAGATTTCTATAAAAAGTGGTGAAGTTGTTTACCAATACTTATCAAAGGAAAAATACAATGTTTATCGCGCTCATATTCTTAAAAATGAGTGGTTTGTATTGACCGATAGCAATGAGAAACACAGAATAGACCCTGCTAGTTTCTCCGTTAAAATCAATGAAAAGTCTATTTATTTTGACTGTGCTTTTAATACCATTCACGGGACGCCAGGAGAGGATGGCTTGATACAAGCTTATTTACAAACCTTGGGAATTCCACAGACAGCAAGTGATTATTATCAAGCCGCCTTAAGCTTTAACAAACGTGATTGTATCTCGGTTTTAAAGGCCTACGGCATCAAATCAGCCGATAACTTTTTTATCAATAAGGGCGACGAGATCAATGCAGAAGAAATTATTAAGACTGTTGGTTTGCCTTGTTTTGTGAAAGCCAATCGCGCTGGTAGTAGCTTTGGTATTTCAAAAGTCAAACACACTTCTGAAATCGAAACTGCCATTGCACATTCTTTAAAAGAAGATGATGAAGTCATCATTGAATCTTTTTTAGATGGTACTGAAGTCAGCGTTGGCGTCATTAATTTAAATGGGGAAATCACTGCTCTACCAGTGACAGAAATTGTTTCTGAAAATGAGTTCTTTGATTATGAAGCCAAATATTTAGGACAATCTGAAGAAATTACGCCAGCCAGGATCTCAGAAGCAGACACGGAAAAAGTTCAGAGACAAGCCGAGAAAATTTTCAAAATACTCAAATTAAAAGGCCTGACGCGTTCAGAGTTTATCTTTCACAATGGAGAGCCCCATTTTATAGAATGCAATACCTGCCCTGGCTTGACGCAAGCCAGTATTTTACCACAACAAGCAAAAGCAGCTGGTATCGGCCTCACAGAGCTCTTTAATGAAGCTGTTGAAAAGGCATTAGATTCATTTTAAGATATAAGAAAAATTCGTTATTTTTAGAAAATTCATTTTATGAAAAGAGCAGTATTTCCTGGGTCTTTTGATCCTTTAACCCTCGGTCATTATGATATTATCATACGTGGCTTGACCCTTTTTGATGAAATCATTCTTGCCATTGGCGTTAATGCAGATAAAAATTATATGTTCTCCTTAGAGGAACGTAAACGTTTTTTAAAAGAAGCCTTTAAGGATGAAAAGAGAATAAAAGTTGACACCTATAAAGGGCTCACCGTTGATTATTGTAATTTCAAAAAAGCACAATTTATCTTAAGAGGTTTACGAAATCCCGCTGACTTTGAGTTTGAAAAAGCCATTGCACACACCAACCGAAAACTCGAACAAATAGAAACTGTGTTTTTACTAACCTCAAGTGGAAAAAGTTATATTTCCTCTTCAATTGTTCGCGATGTAATTCGTCATAACGGTGATTATACAACTCTGGTTCCTGATGTTGTTCGAAAATTACCTGATTAGAGAACACACGATAGACGGTTCAGGTTTTAGGTGATTATGAAGCTGATAACTTTACAG
The DNA here is from genome assembly GCA_030457805.1 of Psychroflexus sp. Taxonomy (GTDB): domain Bacteria; phylum Bacteroidota; class Bacteroidia; order Flavobacteriales; family Flavobacteriaceae; genus Psychroflexus. The sequence continues at coordinate 5,736 of JAKDUG010000062.1, read as the reverse complement.
AATTTTATCCAACTTAAAAATAGTTTGGATCAAAGTGAATTAATAGTGCCGGACACTGATGTTATTTTTATTTTTGACACGCTCAATTCCTCATCTCTAAAATGATTTTATTTGAGCCTTATTACTGAATTCCCTTATTCCATTAAATGTAAAAACCATGATTAAATACTTGTTTTTCTTTGCACTTAGCTTTTCTTTTATTAGCTGTCAAGATAAATCAACAGACACAAAAGTGACCAAACCTGAAAAAGAGAGAGAAGTTAATATTGCTTATTTGCGATCAGATGGCGATTCGACTTCAACTTATACAGAAGTGATTGATTTTTATAAAGCTTTAGCTAAAAACCACAGCAGTATCACGATGACAGAGCATTACAAAACGGATGATGGACAACCACTTCATCTCATAGAGTACACTCCAAAAACAGCGCGTTCGAACAGTCTCAACATCTTAATCAACAATGGTATTCATCCGGGGGAGCCTGGCGGAATTGATGCGTCCATGTTATTTTTTAAAGATTTGGCTGAAGGCAAAATCAAATTGAAAGAAAATATTAAAATTTACAGTATTCCTATTTATAATATTGGAGGTGCCAAGAATAGAAATTCACATTCGCGCACAAACCAAAATGGGCCAGCGGAATACGGTTTTCGGGGAAATGCTAAAAACTATGATCTCAACCGTGATTTTATAAAATCTGATTCGAAAAACAGTAAAGCTTTTTATGAGATTTACCATCGCGTTGAACCAGATATTTTCATCGATACACACGCGACAAATGGCGCCGACTATCCGTACACACTCACGCATATTTTCACACAACAAGATCAATTAGGAGGTGCTTTAGGTCAGTATATGAATACTCAATTTATTCCAGAAGTTGAAGATTCTTTAACCTCTAAAAAATGGGAAGCAACACCTTATGTCAATGTTTTTAATCGTCCACCTGATGGAGGTTTCCAACAATTTCTAGACACTCCGCGCTATTCTACTGGGTACAGCACACTTTGGAATAGCATCGGTTTGGTCATTGAATCACATATGCTCAAAGAATACGCGGATCGTGTAGAAGGCACTTATGCATTTTTGAAAACAATGGCTGAAGTAAGCGCTAAAAATGTGAGTGAGATCAAGGAAAAAAGAGACAAAAATTTTAAACACTTCAGAGAATTAGCTTACTACCCGATTCAGTATAAAATTGATACAACACGCTATCGCGCTCTTCAATTTAAAGCCTTTCAAGCTGATACTTTAAAAAGTGAAGTCACAGGCTTTGATCGCTTAAAATACAATCGAGATTCGAGCTATACAGTTGAAGTCGAGTACAACAATAAATTTAAAGCGACTGATTCTGTCAAGATCCCAAAGGCCTACATCATTCCCCAGCAATGGGAAAATATAGTGGAGTTGTTAAAGTGGAATTCTGTTGATTACCAACGCCTTTCAAAAGACACGATTCTCGATGTTGATTATTACAGAATTAGCGATTTTGAAACTAGCAAAACACCTTATGAAGGACATTATCTCCACAGCAATACGCAAGTTAAAGTCTTCAATTCTAAGCAGCATTTCAGAAAGGGAGATATTCTTGTCAAAACTGATCAAAGAGCCATAAGATATTTGGTAGAAACACTCGAACCACAAGCCGTTGATTCGTATTTTAATTGGAATTTCTTTGACAGTGTTTTACAGCAAAAAGAACATTTTTCAACCTACATATTTGAAGATGATGCAGCTGATCTTTTAAAGAATGACGAGAAGTTAAAAGAAAGATTTGAAGAAAAGAAAAAGGGTGATAAAAATTTTGCAAAAAACTGGTATGCGCAGCTCAATTGGCTGCATAAGCATTCAAAATTCTATGAAGATGCACATTTAAAATATCCGATCTTTAAGCTTCGTGAATAGGTTCATCTTCAAAAAAATCATCAGGAAAAAGTAGGCGAATATTGGCATAAGATTTTTTTAAAGCCTTTTTCGCCTTTTTTTTATTTTTCCACTTGGCTTTTGTAATGCCTTCATCCCGTTGAGGAATAAGTTCACCGGCAAAATCTGTTGCCATTTCAAACCAATATGTCTCTTTGAGTTTAAATTTCCCCTTGCGCTTTAAAACGTGATATGTCACATCAATAAGATGCTTGATCTCTAAATTTCGGACACCTGTTTCCTCTTCTACTTCGCGAATAGAAGTCTCTTCAATTGTTTCCATTTTCTCCGCCTTACCTTTGGGCAGATCCCATTTTTTATTTCTATAAATAAAGAGTATCTCATCTTGCGGATTTTTAACCAAGCCTCCTCCTGCGATGATAACTTTTAATTTTTTTTTGAGATGCTTTAAAAGTTTCTCTTCTTTTTTATGATACAGATGAAGATGTGCAATCTCTCCGTTAGCCACTTTTTTTATTAAAGATTTAATTTTGGCTTTTTTTATTGAAATTGATGTGTATTTTGCACCTAAACTTTTCTCTGTAGATAAAATAATAGGGACATCATTAACGAAAACTTTATACATTTGTAATTATGATTTTATGTGAAAGTACAGCTCAAAAAACTGCAGAACTATTATTGCAAATTAATGCAATAAAACTAAACCCGCAAACTCCATTTACGTGGGCAAGCGGATGGAAGTCACCAATATATTGTGACAATCGAATTATTTTATCTTACCCACAAATTCGAAATTACATCGTAGCGGAGCTCGCAAAACCTATTGAAGAAATTTACGGTAAGCCAGATGCTATTGCTGGTGTAGCTACTGGCGCAATTGGTGTCGGCGCTTTGGTTGCTGACTATTTAGGTTTACCATTTGTGTATGTCAGACCTGAACCAAAAAAGCACGGTCGCAAAAACCAAATTGAAGGTCATCTTGAAGCACACCAAAACGTGGTGGTCATCGAAGATTTAATCAGTACAGGAAAAAGTAGCCTGAATGCTGTCAAAGCCCTGAAGCAAGAAGCTGAAGCAAATGTCAAAGGAATGATGGCTGTTTTCAGTTATGGCTTTGATATCTCAAAAGAAAACTTCGCAAAAGAACATCTCGACTTGCATACTTTGGGAGATTATGACAGCTTACTTGATCAAGCATACAAAACAAATTATTTAAATAAAGACGAATTAAGATTATTAAAAACTTGGCGAGAAGACCCTGCCAACTGGAAAAATTAAACCATGAATTTAGAAAGCCCAAAAGTTAGCGTATCAAAATCGCAAAAAGAAGTTTTTGATTTTTTAAAAGATGTTGAAAACTTTGAAAAGATCATGCCTGAAAATATTGAGAAATTTGAGACTCTAGAAAATGAGAGCTTTATTTTTCAACTGAAAGGAATGCCAGTGATTAAGCTTAAATTAAAAGAAACGACTGAGCCTCAAAAAATTATTTTAGGCTCTACAAGTGATAAATTAGCATTTACACTAACAGGATTGGTCGAAGAGGTCACGGAGGAAGAATCAGCCGTTCAGCTTGTGTTTGAAGGCGAATTCAACTCAATGATGGCAATGATGATCAAAAATCCGATCAAAAAATTTATCACGACACTCAGTGAAAATATCAGCAAACTCTAATTTTTTTGGGCAGTTTTAATTAAGACTGCCCAAAAATTTGCTTCATTGCCTTTCCTTTTAACTCACACTCTTCATATTCCTTTTCAATATCTGATTGTGCAGTCAATGCACTACCCACCATATAAGACAAATAACGCGTGTCGGCATTGTAGAGCAAACTTCTAATAATCACATTAAAATCAAAATTAAATTCAGGCGTGATATAGCCAACCGAACCGCTGTAGAGCCCACGCTTTGTATTTTCGTATTTCTCTGCCAACTGCATTGTTTTATACTTTGGCGCACCCGTCATACTCCCCATCGGAAAACTCGCTTTTAGTATATCACTTAAGTGAATATTTTTATCAACAGAACAGCGCAAGGTTGAAATCATTTGATGCACTTGCTCAAAACTATAGATTTCACATAATTCATCAACGCAAACACTAGATTTCTGTGCAATTTTAGACAAATCATTTCGCACAAGATCAACAATCATGATATTTTCAGCTCGCTCTTTTGGATCGTTTTGGAGCATGATTTTCAAGGCTTCATCTTTTTCTAAATCGGAATCGCGTTTAGCTGTTCCTTTAATGGGTTGGCTTATTAAATCAGTTTCTGTTTTTGATAAATACCGTTCAGGACTCGCGGAAATAATATAATGTGAATCGTGTTTTGCAAAAACTGAAAATGGTGCTTTTGAAAGCTCCCTTAAACGCTTATAGGCTTGAAGACAATTAAATGTGACATTCTCTGCATAATATTCTTGACAGAAATTTATTTCATAAATATCGCCGCGTTGAATATGCTGCATCAAGTGAGATGCATTTTCTAAATACATTTTCCGGGGCATTCGTGATTGAAACTCAAATTGGGGTAATGGTGTTTCACTAACAATTTGAAGCAAAATAGCATTCAAATCATCAGCAATACTGTCAACGTCTTGATCGAGATAATGGAAAAAAAGCATATCATTTTTTAGACATAAAACCTTCTGTGGTTGAATCAATGTCAAATGCGGAAAATGTAGACCATCTGAATTATCAGAAGTTAAATTTTCAATAGAGTTTTTGACATCATAACTGATGTAACTAAACAACCAATCTTTGGTTTGCTGATGGTAATGATCGACTTGATCAAAATCGACACGATTCTCAAAGTTTAATGAAGATCTTTTCCCTATACCAATCACACAATCAAATTGATGACCTGGCATTTCCATTTGTTGACCTTCTAAAATTGTGAATATCGTCTGCTGTGAAGCCCAATGAAAGAGCTTCTCTATGAATTGGGCAGGATTTGAAACCCGACGTATAATTTGCTTCCTCAAGCGACAGTTTTTAAAAACCGCTAAGGTATCAAAAATATCTCTTTTAGAGACACAGGCAATCCATCATTGAATATGAACTAATGAAGGCCTCAATTGTGGATTCTGACGACATAAAACCATAATGAATTCTTTTAATTCATCCAGCTCATGTGGTTGAAGAATTTGAACTGCTTTTGCCAGTTCCCTTGCGAATAGTTGCGCATCAAAGCTAACCTTATTCAAGATCTCCTTGGTGTAATCAAGCATTGCACTAGGCATAATAAAAAAATTTGGTGAAGTAGTTTTGGTCAATAAGCTCTCTATTTTGTCTTCTAAAAATAGCCTTTATAACATTGAACATATGTTAAAGAAATGCTAATAATTTATTTTTATCAATTTTTAACTTTTAAAGTCCATTCAAATTTGAAACAGGAAACGACTTCATTATTTTCATTCCGACCCACTGAAGTCAGCCAAATTTTATGGCCCTCTTTGGATTCAATACACTGCTGTATTAAGGTCTCTATTTTCTCTCCATCCTCACAGCTAAAAGTAATCTGACCTTTTGCTTTTTTGGAGAACTCTGCAGTGTTCTGAGCGACCAACATCGAAATTTTTTGATCAGATCTTTTCACAGCTTGCATCACTAAAACACCCGTCACTAATTCGGCTGCCATGGCTTGAACTGCAAAATACATACTATTAAAAGGGTTCTGATTGATCCAACGATGCTTCACACTTGATTTTGCTTGTCCTTTAGAAATTTCCCGCAATCTTACGCCTGCCAACCAAGCTATAGGCAACTTAAAAAAAAGAAAGAAATTAAGTTGAGATGTACTAAACTTCATAGCTATGATTTTTTATAAAAATACAGCTTTCATCTGACTTT
>JAKDUG010000297.1 GCA_030457805.1 Psychroflexus sp. | reverse complement strand
GCAAGGTTGGTTGTGAAAATTTTCTGACGAAAATTTAAGAATTCGCTTCGCTCATACGGAAATAAAAAAACAAAATTCTGTACGGCAAGCAACGGGTTTGCGGCCGCAAACCCCAAAACTTCGTTTTGATTTGCTAGGAATTTTTCCTAGAACCTTCTTGTCGCTACGCTCGATTTTTCTTTAAAAAAATAAAAAAGCACACCTAAATTTTATTTTTAGGTGTGCTTTTTTATGGATTTATTTATTGATGACATTTTTTAGAATCCAATTTGCATAATCTTTTCGACTTTCAGGCGTTAAAATCCAAGCGTGATTGATTTCAAAAATCGTGACTTCACTTTCTAAATAAAGTTTCGTTTTTCCGTTGGAAAACTCTAAAGCAGGGTCAGGAAAATCATTTCGTTTGGTGTAATTATGTACGCTTTGACGATTTTCCATTTGCCATCTTTCTCGAAGATCCCCCGTAGATAAAATGACAGGCAGGTTCTTTCTTTCTGCCGCTGCTTGTCGTTCTAACTCAACTGTAAATTTCTTTTTTGTATCGTTTTCTGTCCAATCTTGAAACAAATCAAATTGATTATTTCTAAAATCTAAGTCCATAAAACCACCCTTATTCATTTAAATCTTCAAGCCAGTTAATCATTGGAACGGGTTCAGAGTTTCCTGGGCTATCCTTAAGCTGTTTTTTTGTCCATGCATCAATATCATATTTATCATCAATCCATTTACCTGTTTTCTCAGGTTTCCACGTAAAAATATAACCTGTTACTGGATTACCACGTGTATTTGCCTTAACTTTTTTAACTTTTAAATTTTTGAAAAAATCTTGTAGTTCACGCATAACAGGTTCAAGTATATTTCTATCTATATGGCTAGGTCCATAATAATCTGGAGTGTCCAATAAACGCTTAAAATCATCAACTTTGAATTCTTTCTTACCGATTGTTCGCCATTGTTTGAGTAAGCGATAGACTGTTTTTGCGTAAGTTGAGCGTATTTGTGTGAATTCAGACAACTCATAGGCTGTAAACTCACTATTCAACTTATTGACAACGTAGTTAAACTCATCAGTGACTTTAACAGTCAAATTCATTTCACTTAGATCATCGCTCCAAGTCGCATCAAATTTACTAAACAGGTTCATTAAGGCAATTCTATTACTTGATTTCTCAATGTAATGTATTTTAGCCACGTTTCTAATTAAGTTCTCTATAACGTCTGCATATCGCTTATTATGCTTGATTGTAGAGTTCGCTAGTTCTTTTAATTCATACTTATCAAAAGAAACTTCTTTAGTGCCTTCATTACGCAGTTTAGCGATGATTGAGAAGAATACGTCCATTTCTTCTTTTGACCAATTCCGCATGGGAATCGTATTTAAATCATTGTGATGTTTTACAACTTCATTCGCCATATAAAAACCTCCGTTATTTATTGTTTTTATAATAACGGAATTGCTTATAAAAATCAATAGATGTTTTTATAAGTGGCAAAATGTTTTTATAAGAGTGGCAAAATGTTTTTATGAAGTGGCAAAATGTCTTTATGAAGTGGCAAAATGTTTTTATAACGTCCTTTTTATAG
>JAKDUG010000296.1 GCA_030457805.1 Psychroflexus sp. | reverse complement strand
TATTTTTTTATATAAAACTTGAAGTAAAAACATAAAAACAAAAATCCCTGCGTGATGTGCAGGGATTTTTTATCAACTTATTTAAAAGCAAGAAGATTTTAATTTATACCTTTCCTAAAGTATATAATTTTTCTAATGTTGGTGTTTTACTTCCGCCAGCAGGCTCTAAAGTAATCCCGAATGCTTCAGCAGTTGGCGCTTGTGCAACGCGGAATAACTTGGAATCATTATCCGTAAACTCTTCTAAAAGCCCAACACTGGTTGGCGTTAACGGATCTAATTTCAGTGACCAGACTTGGTAAACCATGCCTTCAGGAGGTTTTGGTAAGCCTTGAGCGTCAATCATCACTTCTTTGGAGTCTTTGTTATAATAAGCTTTTGCATAAGCCTGAGCGAAATTCTCTTGTCCGTCCAAAGCGATAGCTTCAGTGTTTTCATCACTTAAAAAGGTCATGATAGTTGCATAATCTTCTTGCACTTTTTCTAAATAAATATTTTCCTCCTTGAGCTTTTCGTTGTCTTGATTCACCACCTGGATTTCATTCTGCGTGCTGTTGTATTGTTGATAAATCACGCCAGAGGTAATCAATAAAAGTATGGCTGCAGCCCAACCGATATATGTCATTACTGAGGTTTTTGGGAGTTCTCTAACTTTGGTTTCTTTCTTAAATAAATTCTGTTTAATACGTTCGTAATTCACTGCAGGCAAATAGGGTGATACACTGCTAGATAATCTGATGACGGCTTCCTCTATGGCTTCCACTTCCTTTTTTACATCAGGGTGTTTGCCTATCATTTCTTGGACTTCTTGTCGCTCTTCTTCGGCTAAAGAACCGTAAACATACAGTTCTAAAATACCGGAATCTATGTATTCTTGTGTGTTCATCTGACGTTCAATAAAGTTCTTAAATCATTGATACAAGCTCTGTTTCTTGTTTTTAAAGTGCCTAAAGGAATGCTCAAATCTTCAGCAGCTTCCTTGTTTGTAAAGCCTTTATAAAACAATAAATCGATTATTTTAATGCATTTGGGTTTTAATTTTTTGACAAAAGCCTCAATACCAATAGCATTAGTCAATTTTCCTAAATTATATGAGCCTTCTAATATATCTACGAAATTATCAGTACTTAGGTTTTCTCTTTGTTTTTTATATGCTTTAGATCTGTATTTATCAATTGCTGCATTGCGTGCTATATTGACAATCCAAGTATAAAAACGACCTTTATCAGAATTGTAGGTGTCAAGTTTTTCCCAGATTTTAATCATCACTTCTTGTAAAACGTCTTCTGCTTGCGCCTTGTTTTTGACAATGGTGTGAATGACGCCGAAAAGGCTTTGTGCATACATGTCGTATAAATGATCAAAGGATTTTTCATCTTTTTTTTGGAGAAGTTCAAGAAGTTGCTCTTGTTGCATAAATTTAGTTTTGATTGCAGGAAGACAAAAGTTGCATTTTAAATAGTTTTTTAAGCTATTTGTTTTGAAAATTTCTTCTCAGAACTAAAAATCCATGAACTTTAGCTTTTCAAAAGTATTTTACTCATTAATATTTTAAAAATTAAATATAATTAAAATGAATTTTACAGCTA
>JAKDUG010000295.1 GCA_030457805.1 Psychroflexus sp. | reverse complement strand
TGTATAATTTTGAAATCAAGTTGTTTTCTATTAATAAGATATTAAAATTGATTAAGTCTGATGAATCCTTTTTCAGCATTACATCGTATTAAAAAATGATTTTCATAACACAAGGTATCTGAATTTGTCACCGCAATTAGAATAAAAGTTTAAGAACCTGTGATAAAATGTAGAGTAAGATAAAGAGAAGATTATAAGGTTGAGAGAAGGTGTATCTCACTTTATGAATATCTTTTGGCGAGAGTATCAATTGATAAAACCTTAGTTATTTTATCAAATGTTGTTGTATTTTTATCATTCTACAAACCTTGTAAACCCTCAATAAATGAAAATCAGATCTTTCTTTTTATTATCTTTTGTTTTTATGCTGACACAATCTTGTCATGTTTTAGAGTCAAACAAGTCTGTTTCATCTAATCAATTTGATAAAATCAGTCTACATCAATACGGAGAAAAAATTATGGTAGAAGATGTCATAACAATTGCACCAGATGAATTTTCATTTCAATTTTATAATAAAATGTACAAGACTGAAACGCAAGAATTTTATGCGATTCAATTGGCAAGTTTTTTAGATGTCAAAGCATTAGAAAAGGTGAAGATTGGACAGACAACGGCAGAAGTGCCTTTTTTTGAACCAGGATCTGGCATGGCGGCACATGCAAGTGGACAGTATGATGCTTTATTTTTAGATCGTTTTGGGCACCATTATTTATTTTATGAAGATGCTGACAAGCGACGTTTAGATTTAATCCAAACGCAGGGTGAGCAGCTCCAACTTGAATTTGTGATTAATGCCCTTTCTCATGACGGAAAAGAAGAGCAGCTTTCAGAAACTGATGTGGAAAAATTTTACATTGTTATCTTTATTGATCGGAATTTAAATAAGACAATTGATGAAAGAGAGTTGTATAAACTGGCAATTCAACTTCAATCTGACAGTTGAATTAACATGAATAATGTCGCTTAAAAATTAGACTTTGATAAAAAGCTTATTCAACTCTTGTGAGGCACGCCCAATTTTAAAATGTGAATGTTTATATTTGCTGGAAATCCTATAATTTTTATTTATGAAATTGAAATACATTCCTATTGCCTTATTGGGCCTCATGACTTTTGTGTCTTGTGATGAAAATGGGAAAGAAAAAACAGAAAATGCTCAAAAAACTGAGCAAACTGACAAATTGAGTGATGCTGAATTTCATTACACTGTTGATGAGTTTGCTGACATCAAAATATTGCGTTATCAAATTCCAGGATGGGATGAGCTTTCTTTAAAAAAGCAAAAATTAGTTTATTACTTGACTCAAGCAGGTTTATCTGGTCGTGATATTATTTGGGATCAGAACTATAAACACAACCTGAAAATCAGAAAAGCCTTAGAAAATATCCATGCAAATTATGATGGTGATAAAAACGCTGATGACTGGAAGAATTTTGAAACTTACCTAAAAAGAGTTTGGTTTTCTAACGGAATTCACCACCATTATTCAAACGACAAGCTTAAACCTGAATTTAATCAAGCTTATTTAAAAGAATTATTAAGCGCGACAAATACTGAATTAAAAGGTGAAGCTTTTGAAGTTATTTT
>JAKDUG010000294.1 GCA_030457805.1 Psychroflexus sp. | reverse complement strand
AGATTTTGGTCAGCACGAAAATAAGAATTTATCCCTATTAATCGAGAATTCACAAGACTTTATACTTCTGATTAAACTTTTGGTCGATTTATAAATCTAAAAGTAAAACTAAATTTATGCGCTTATTTTTCTTGGCATTCGTTCTCTTTTTTGGAACGATGAATGCCCAAAATAATACCAAAGATTCTTCTAAAAAGATTGATGAAAAACTTGAAAAACTCACAGCCGATAAGGGTATGATTACCACTTATTTTGGTGAGAACAGTGAGCTGTTTTTTGAAATTCCAGAAAATCTTCTCAACAAAGATTTGTTGATGGTGACGCGTTTACGTCAACTACCTGCAAATTATTCTGCTTATAGAAATGCAGGTTCAAAAACTTCTGAACAGATGATTCATTTTCAGAAAAAGGGAAACAGAATTGACATGATTCAAGTCTCGACAACCAATATTGCAGATGATGATGATCCGATTTTAATAAGCGTTCAACAGAACAACTTCAATCCGATTTTAGCCAGTTTTAAAATCGAAAAAGAACAAAATAACAGTTACATTGTTGATGTTTCAAAATTTTATAATGACGATTCGCCCTCATTTAACATTATAGGCGATAGACAAAAAAAGGAATATAAAATTAGTGGTGTTGACAAGTCAAGAAGCCGAATTGATGAAGCAAAATCTTTTCCTGAAAACACCGAAATCATTCATACTTTAACCTATAAAGTCAATAAACCACCACGAGGTAATTCAGCAAATACTTTTACATTTCAGATCAATCATTCGATTATTAAATTACCAGAAGATTTAATGCCAATACGTTATGCAGACTCGCGTGTCGGTTGGTTTTCTTTAAAGAAATATAATTATAGTTCTGATAAACTTAAATCTGATTCGTACACCATTGCAAAACGTTGGAGACTTGAGCCAAAAGACAAAAAAGCTTATGCAAATGGTGAACTTGTCGAGCCAGTAAAACCTATTGTTTATTATTTAGATCCTGCAACGCCAACAAAATGGATTCCTTATTTCATCAAAGGTATTGAAGATTGGAATAAGGCTTTTAATAAAATCGGTTTTAAAAATGCAATTATTGCTAAAGTCGCGCCAACTAAAGAAGAAGATCCTGATTTCAGCCCTGAAGATGTACGTTATTCAACTGTGAGATATGTGGCATCAACCACCAGAAATGCAGTTGGCCCAAGTGTTGCCGACCCAAGAACTGGTGAGATTATTGAAAGTGACATCATTTGGTATCATAACCATTTGCGTTCTTACAGAAACCGTTATTTATTAGAAACTGGCGCTGCCAATCCTAAAGCAAGAACTTTAGACACGCCAGAAGAAGAAATCGGTGAAATGATGCGTCGTGTTATTTCTCACGAAATTGGTCATGCACTTGGTTTGCCTCACAATATGAAGGCGAGTTCTGCTTATCCAGTTGATTCTTTACGTTCAGGAGAGTTTACTCAGGAAATGGGTATCGCAGCGAGCATTATGGATTATGCGCGCTATAATTATGTGGCACAACCAGGCGATAAAAACATTCGTTTTATTAGAAAACTCGGCGAATATGATATGTATGCTATTGATTGGGGTTACAGATATTTTG
>JAKDUG010000293.1 GCA_030457805.1 Psychroflexus sp. | reverse complement strand
GAACTGATGTCGTACACCACTCTATTAACGCCTTTAACCTTATTTATTATTGTGTTTGACACCGTTTGTAAAAATTGATGTGGTAAATCTACCCAATCGGCTGTCATTCCATCTGTAGATTCAACGGCTCTCAAAGCAACAACTTTTTCATAAGTTCGCTCATCGCCCATCACCCCAACAGAATCAACAGGTAACAAAATAGCGCCAGCCTGCCATACTTTATCGTATAAATCCCAATCGCGAAGAGCTTGTATAAAAACAGCATCAACTTCTTGTATCACACGTACTTTTTCTCTTGTAATATCTCCTAGAATACGAATGGCCAAGCCTGGTCCTGGGAATGGATGACGCCCTAATAATTTTGGATCGATTCCCAATTCAGCACCCACACGTCTCACTTCATCTTTAAAAAGCATACGGAGAGGCTCAACGATTTTTAACTTCATAAAATCTGGCAAGCCTCCCACATTATGATGTGATTTGATTGTTGCCGAAGGCCCATTGACAGAAACGGATTCGATCACATCTGGATAAATCGTTCCTTGCGCTAAATAAGTCACATTCGTGATTTCACTTGCTTCTTGATCAAAGATATCAATAAAAGCATTACCGATAATTTTTCTTTTTCTCTCGGGATCTGAAACGCCTTCTAATTTATCTAAAAAATAATCTGATGCATCAACACCTTTGACATTCAGTCCCATATCTTTATACTGATCTAAAACAGAGGCGAATTCATCTTTTCTCAACAAACCATTATTCACAAAAATACAGTAAAGATTTTGACCAATAGCTTGATGCAAAAGCGTGGCTGCCACAGTAGAATCGACGCCACCACTCAGGCCTAAAACGACTTTATCATCACCGATTTCATTTTTCAAACTCGCAATTGTCATGTCTGCAAACTTAGAAGGTGTCCATGTTTGTGGCACTTCTGCAACGCGGACCAAGAAGTTTTCTAAAAGCTGCTTTCCATCAGTAGAATGATAGACTTCTGGATGAAACTGAATGCCGTAAGTTTGCTCACCTTTTATTTTGTAAGCTGCATTTTTCACTTCAAAAGTGCTCGCAATACATTCAAAATTATCAGGCAAAGCTTTGATACTATCGCTGTGCGACATCCAAACTTGTGAATGCTCATCTATGTTTTGAAAAAGATCACTATCCTTTTTTATAAAAGTTAAATTCGCTCTGCCAAACTCTCTTGTGTTTGACGAAGTCACTTCTCCTCCATGATGCTGTGCCATATATTGCGCACCAAAACAGACACCAAGTAATGGAAGTTGTCCTTTCAAACGGCTCAAATCAGGCTGAGGCGCTTTGGGGTTTCGAACAGAAAATGGACTTCCTGATAAAATGACGGCTTTAAATTCCTCTAGGTTCTCCGGAATTTTATTAAAGGGATGGATTTCACAGTAAATATTTAATTCACGAACACGTCTAGCGATAAGCTGTGTGTACTGCGATCCAAAGTCTAAGATAAGTACGTTTTTTTGCATGGACAAAAGTAAAAAAATGAGGCTAAATTAGCTCACAAAGTTGACACTTTTATCCATTCAAATCAAGATTTCAATCTGAAAATTATTTTAAATTTCTTGAAAAGTTGAAGTTTTTTGAATTTTTTA
>JAKDUG010000061.1 GCA_030457805.1 Psychroflexus sp. | reverse complement strand
ACAACTTCTTTTCTTTTAAACAATGAACTTTTTTGAGAAAAATTATGAAAAATATCCATTAGACTTATTTACAAGAACTTACAGATTAAAGTTTTTTGATTTTATAATTTAAACACTCCAAAGGTGTTATTTTTATCACTTAGACAACGCCATGCCGAACTTATGGAGACATATATATACTCATGAAAAAATGAGAAACACAAAGCTATCAACAAGAACTCAACTCGCTTATGTGTTATTCTGTGTTAAAACACGTTTCACTTCATAGACTGATCCTTATATTTATAAGACATTTAATAATAAACCAATAACTATGGAAAAATATGTCAAAATAAAACAAGTTGTTCAGTTAACACACAATGTCAAACAATTAAGATTTGAAAAACCATCTGGTTATGATTTCACTCCAGGCCATGCCACTGAGGTGTCAATCAACAAACCTAAGTGGAAAGAAAAAAAAAGACCTTTCACTTTTACAAACCTCACAGACGATGACATGCTCGAGTTTACGATTAAAATTTATGACGATCACTCTGGCGTGACGCAACAAATCGATCATTTAACTCCTGGCGATGAATTCATTATACGCGATACTTGGGGAGCAATTTCTTACAATGGAAATGGTTACATCATTGCTGGTGGAGCAGGAATCACTCCTTATATAGCCATTCTGCGTGATTTGAATAAAAAAGATCAACTCAAAGGAATGCACCTCATCTATTCTAACAAAACGGATCACGATATTATTTTGAAAGAGGAACTAGATGCATTATTAGGTGACCGTGTCACTTATGTCATCACGGACCAAAAAGACACAAAACAAACGCAGGGTTTTATCGACAAAGACTTCCTGAAAGATCATATTGACAACTTCGACCAAAGTTTCTATGTCTGTGGGCCGCCAAAAATGACAAAAGAAATTGGCGATATTCTAAATAGCCTCGGCGCTTCAACTGATGCAGTCACGCTTGATGATCAATAATTAAAAGCTAAAAACAAACGCTATCTATATATGTATCAAAAGCAAAGAGCTGCGAGATACCTTATGCATGAATCAAGTTTCTGTGTGATTCAAACACGGATCAGCTATGCTTTTACAACTCTTTTTTCAACTCTTGGATTACCCAAGCAAGCAATATAAAACCAACTCCCGTCAATGGTGGTGCCGCTATTTTCATCTGAAGACCAATAATAATCATCACAACTGCTATAAGAACAAGAAGAACAGAAATCAGGTTTAATTTTTGAATGCGTGTCATTTTTTTCTTGAAAGATATAAAAAGAAAAGAGTTGACAATTCCCCTATCCTTTAATTTAAAGGGATTTTAACGACTAAAATCCACTTTGAATAGATAGTTTTTATATTTTAGTTGAAATCCACACTATGAAAGAAAGACTTACTGTCCTCAAAAAAACGTACCAGAATTGGATGAAAAACAATCCATTTCAACACAGTGCGGTCATTGCTTATTACACTCTCTTTTCATTGCCTTCCTTATTAATGATTATCATTGCTATTGCTGGCTATTTCTTTGAAGAATCAAATGTTGAACAAAAACTTGTCACAGAGATAAGCCAAATCACTGGATCAGATACCGCCCATTCTATACAAATGATGATAGAAAATGCTGGAATCGATCAAGGCAGTACGCTTTCATTTATCATTAGTATAGGTGTCCTTTTGTTTGGTGCAACAGGTGCTTTTTTTCAACTCAAAATTGCAATGAATAATATTTGGAGTGTCCGTACTAAAAACAACAATTTAAAAGGAGTCATTTTAGATAGAGTCATTTCCTTGGGAATGATATTTTTTATAGGCTTTTTGCTACTCATCTCATTAGTTGTCTCTACTCTCGTGACCTATTTGAGTGAATACATCAATGTCTATGCACCGAAATTAACGACCTACACTTTAGAGATCATCAACTTTCTGCTGAGTTATGTTTTTATCGGATTTTTATTTGCGAGTATTATCCGCTTACTACCCGACATTAAAATTAAATGGAAGACGACCTTTATTGGAGCCTCGCTCACAACTATTTTATTTTTAATCGGCAAATATTTGTTAGATTTCTACTTCAGTCATAGCTCTCCAGGCTCTGTATACGGCGGCGCATCCTCTGTCGTTCTTATTCTACTTTGGGTTTATTACTCTTGCCTTATTCTATTTTTCGGAGCAGAGTTTACAGTACAATTTGCTATATTCAAAAATGAAGACATCAAACCCAGTAAATTCGGTGAACCTGCTTATTATCAAGAATTAGAAGAGCTCAAGGAGAAAAGAAAAGAGATCGAAAAAAACAAGAAAGATCGAGATAAACTCAACTCCTTATCATGACACAACGCAAATGTATGAATTCGCCCCCTTCCCTATCATTTTTTTCAATGTTTTTAACTCCTATATAGTTCAAATTCTTCTTAGACATCATAACCAAAAGTAAACCGAGAAACATTACAGATCAAATAGTCAACCCATTCAGCAAAGCGGCATGCGGATTTAAAAATCAGCTATTGATCTAAAATTTTCGTTTTATCAAAATCAATCAGACTTAAAAATATAAAAAAAGCGTCTGATTTATTCAGTTATGTCAATCTAATAAAAAAGCCAGACCACCGTAAATAACTGTGAATCAATGCTTCAAAAAACAAAAATTAAACGAAATAAATCTATAATCATTTAAACTCTTTTTTCCTATGACTTAAGTCATAAACAAGACAAGTAATGCTTGATATTTTTGTACCGAGTTGAAAGCTTTGATTTTAAATTCATGTAGCATCTTATGTTATTTAGATTAAAAAATGAAGCTTTTTTCTTTCTGAGTCCTAAAAACACAATACTTAAAAAGATTTAATTGCCTTGTCTATGAAAAGTAATAAAATTCGTTTTCTTTTTGCCGTCTTCAGTTTATCCTCTTTTTTGGCGCATGCACAAAATAGTCAGGCAACTGATAATTGGGAAACAAGTCCTGGTATCATCGGTACTTTCATTCTTATACTTATCGTCCTTTTTGTTGCTGTTATTATATTTTTAGCAAAGATAAATGGCTTTATCGATAAGATGAAACGCAAAAAGCTAGATAAGAAAAGAATTGAGTTTAGCGATGAGCTCACTGATTTAGATGATGGTGAAATTGACACTATTTTAGAGAACAGAAAAAAAGCGCTCAAGTACAAACTCAAAGGTGACGAATTAGGAAATCAGAATAAAGCCGTCGACGAAAAAGGTTTGGTTAAACGCGTTCGAAAAGACCCGAGTAATTCTTTTTTTGATGAAAAGAAAAAGACACCTCTAAGCATCGAGACGCCAAAGGAACTGAAAGAAATCGTAACCTATTATTTAGCTGCTGCTACTTTCTGGCTCGTTTTCGGAACATTGGTTGGTGAGTATTTAGGGTTCAAATTCATTTGGCCTGAGCTCGATAGTATATCATGGTTATCTTTTGGCCGACTTCGACCCGTGCATACCAATACCGTTTTTTGGGGTTGGTCATCTTTAGCTATGATTGGTTTGGGGTATTTTGTTATCGCTCGGACATCCAACAACTTAATTCACAGCTACAAAAAAGCCAAAATAGCTTGGGTATTAATCAACCTGACTGTACTCTTAGGAAATATTGCTTTAATGACTGGTATCAATAATGGTGGCGGTGAATACCGCGAATATATCTGGCCGATCATGCTTCTTTTTGCAATCGGACTCATTATCACCTTTATTAATTTTTATAAAACTGTTGCAACGCGAAAAATTTCTGAGATCTATATCTCGAACTGGTTTATCCTCGCGGCTTTGATCTGGACAATCGTCCTTTCTATTATAGGTTATTTACCTTTTTATCAAGATGGACTTGGCGAAACAATCATTCAGGGGTATTATATGCACCAAGGTGTCGGCATGTGGTTTATGACATTTACACTTGGTTTAGTGTATTATTACCTGCCTGCCACTTTAAACAAACCGATCTATTCCTATTCTTTAGGTGTTTTAGCTTTTTGGACACAAATGCTTTTCTACACAATGATCGGAACGCATCACTTTGTTTTCAGTCCACTGCCATGGTGGCTACAAACTGTGGCGATTGTATTTAGTGTCGGTATGTTTATTCCTGTTATCGCAGGCTCTACCAACTTTTTAATGACAATGCGAGGCAGCTGGAATCATATATCTAAAAGCTATGTCTTACCATTTTTCTTAGTTGGTGTCATCTTTTATTTTGTCGGTTCAAGTCAAGGGAGCTTTCAAGCTTTCCGATTTACTAACTACATATGGCACTTCACCGATTTCAACGTTGCCCATTCCCATATGACGATGTACGGCATTATCTCATTTCTTTTATGGGCTTGTATCTATACAATTGTTCCAAAATTAAATGGGAAAGAACCGCCACAATTAATGGTTGGCGCACATTTCTGGCTCGCCTTCATTGGCCTTTTCGCCTACATGATTTCTTTGATGGTTGGCGGTACACTCAAAGGAATGAGTTGGATGGATGGCAATCCATTTATTGAGTCCGTCATTTTAATGCAGCCATATTGGGTATGGCGAGCTGTAGGTGGAACTCTGATGTTTATTTCTCACCTCGTGTTTGCTTACAACTTTTATATCATGGTGAAAAAAGAACCTAAAAATCGCAATCTAAAAGCAGGATCTATCAAAGGAGAATCTGTAAACGTTTAAAAAAAAGATATGTTAGACTTTAATACAAATCATAAAGCTTTAGTACTGACAGCATTCAGTGTTTTTGTTGTCCTTAGTTTTGGCGTTGCTATATTACCTGCTTCACAAATGGAAAAATATGAAGCGCTTCCTGAACAAGAGGACCTGACCGACCAAGAATTTGAAGGCCTGAGAGTCTATATCGGTGAAGGCTGTGTGGCATGTCATACACAACAAGTTCGAAATATAGAAATGGATCAAGTTTGGGGAAAACGTCCCTCTATTCCTGAAGATTATCATTTTAGCAAAAAACGCATGGATGTGTGGCGTCAGTCTGCCTCTCTCTTGGGAAGTGAGCGCACTGGACCCGACTTAACAGATATCGGTAAAAGACAACCGAGTGAATCCTGGCAACTATTGCACTTATACAATCCACGTGCTGTTGTCAAAGAATCAGTAATGCCGAGTTTCCCCTGGCTATTTAAAGAGGTCGATAGTAATAGAGTCAAAGAATCAGATGCTGTCGTGGCAGTACCGAGTCAATTTTTAAATGATAAAAGCAAAAAGATTGTGGCCTCAGAAGATGCACTTCAACTCGTGGCTTATCTGAAATCGCTTAAGCAGCCTAAAATGCCAGAAAATAGCGAGCCTGAATTTATTCCTTTTTCTAAAAAGAAAAAAGAAGGAGGCGATCAAACGGCTGATGCATCTTCAGGTTTAGATGGCAAGGATTTATTTTCAAGTACGTGTGCGAGTTGTCACCAAGCTTCTGGAGAAGGTGTTCCTGGTGCATTTCCTTCTTTAGTAGGCAGCGATATTGTCAACACTGATGATGCTGAACAAATGATCCGTATTATTCTTGAAGGCTATAATGAATTGGAAGATTACGGTCCTATGCCTGGCTTTGCCGATCAGCTTTCTGATGCTGAGATTGCAGCCATCATGACTTATGAAAGATCTAGCTGGGGGAATGATGCGCCAGAAGTTAAAGAAGAAGATGTCAAAAAAGTCAGAGCTGATTTAGAAAATGCAACAAATCCATAAACCCATGTATAAGAGAAGCCTATTTCTTGTTTTAAGTTTATTGAGCTGCAAGCCATTATTAGCACAACTCTATTGTGAAATTGAGCCAGCAGTTGGTGGAAATCCAGCCGAATCAAATGCATTAGTAGATGGCGTTATCATTTGGGTCGCTGTCATTATTGTTCTGTTGACGCTATATTTGAGTATTAAATTTTTGGTTAAACCAAACGAAAACGATCCTAAACACATTAAAAACATAACGAAAGATGAAGGATTCTGATCACATAGAAGACAACCGCATTATTAGAGTATTCATCGATGATGAGCCTCATCCGTTTGCTGAATTTGCACCGCCAGTCAAATTTGTGCTCGACACAACTAAAATTCCTGACGGCAAACACAAACTGAAAATTATTGCAAAATCTTCAAGTCACGTTGAAGGCATTAAAATCATTCCTTTTGAAGTCAAGAACGGACCAGAAATATCCGTAATTGGGCTTAGAGAAAATGAAGTCATTGATACACAAACCTCTATTATTATCAATGCTTACGGAAGTGAAACCAATGACAAGTTTATCATCAAAGGTTCCGAAAACCCAAAAGCAATTCCTTCATGGATCTGGGCCCTTCTTATCATCATCTTCGCCTTTGGACTCTTTTATTTCATCATGTATTGGAAACAAGATTTATATCAATCTTTTTTCTAACTAATTTTTTAAATGTTTTCAATAAGCTTCATTTTGATCAGCAGCATATCTGGTAAGAATGAAGCTTTCACAGTTTTAACACGACTGAAAAATAACATCTTAAATCCTTGAAATAAGCAAATTAATTTAGTAATTTTGAATCATTCTAAATAACAAAAGACAAGATTTATGAAAACAGCCGACTTACTCAACAATATCGAATACAATGAAAAAAGACCAGCCATTCAAGTGATGCTTGATACAGATGCAGGGAAGGAAATCCGCATTGCTTTTAAGAAAGGTCAAGTCATGAAAGAACATCAAACACCATTCCCGATCGTTGTCGAAATTTTTGAAGGCAGCATCGATTTTGGTGCCGAGGGACAAACACACGAACTCAAAAAAGGCGGATTGATCGCTTTAGACGGAAATGTACCTCACGACCTAAAAGCAACGGCAGACAGCATTGTCAGATTGAGTTTAAATAAAGCAGACAAAACAGAACGCGTTGAAAATGTAGCAAGACACTAATAATTTAAAACAAATAATGATGAAACATATAGCACATGCCGTTTGGAACGGTTCAGTTAAAGAAGGTGAGGGAAAACTCACAACAAAAAGTGAAGTTCTAAACAAAGCTTCATATTGTCATAATTCACGTTTTGGTGATGGTAAAAGTACAAATCCTGATGAGTTGATGGCTGCATCACACGCTGGTTGTTTTGCAATGGCGTTAAGCTTAATGCTTGGTGAAGCCGGTTATACACCTGATGAGCTCAAAGTAACAGCGACTGTAAAAATGGATACTGATAAATTAGAGCTCACTTCATCTCACTTAGAATTGAAAGCAAAAATTCCATCAATTGATCAAGAGAAATTCATGGAATGTGCCAATGCTGCAAAAGAAAATTGTCCGGTCAGTAAAGCACTTTCTTTAAAAATCACTTTAGATGCAGAATTGGCATAAATCATCGTGAATACACAAGATTGCCTTAAATAGAAAATGAGTTAAGCTCTTTGTCATTTAGGCAAGGAGCTTTTTTAACTTAAAATAGTATTAAAACGCAACAAATGTCTTTATCAAAAGAGCATTGCATTTATACAGTCGGACACTCGACGCGCTCAATTGATGACTTTATTGCCATTTTAAAATCTGTAGAAATTGAAATGCTAATTGATGTAAGACGATTTCCTGGTTCAAAAAAATTCCCTCAATTTCATCAGGATGCTTTAATAAAAAGTTTAAAACAAAATACGATTGATTATCACTATATGGAGGAATTGGGTGGACGACGAAAAATGAATCCTGACTCAAAAAATACTGTTTGGAGAAATGCATCTTTTAGAGCCTATGCCGATTATATGGAAACCGAAGAATTTAAAAAAGCATTAGCTGATCTCAAAGCAATCGCTGTATCACAAAAAACAGCAATTATGTGTGCCGAGGCTGTGTGGTGGCGCTGTCACCGATCAATGATTTCAGATGCACTCAAAGCTGAAACTTGGGAAGTTTTACATTTAATGGAACGCGATAAAATAACGGAACATCCATACACACAACCCGCAAAGATTGAAAACGGGAAACTCATTTACAAAGCCTAGAAAGTAAAAGAAATAGACAGATGAAAATTCAAAATAAAATAGTAGTCATCACAGGCGCAAGCAAAGGTTTAGGAAAGGCCTGTGCCATGGCACTCGTCGAAAAAGGTGCTTCTGTATTTGGCATTGCAAGAAATGAATCAGCTTTAAATGAGCTGCAACAAAAGCTAGGACAAAACTTCACGCCAGTTGCTTTGGATCTCACGGATGAAGAGAATTTGTCACAATGGATTGCAAATACTTTTTCAGAACAGAAAGTTCCTGACATTTTGATTAATAATGCCGGTTATGGCGCTTTTCAAAAAATTGAAGATGTCACGGCTCAAGAATGGGCAACCATGTTAAACCTCAACCTTAATGCAACCTTTTTATTAACTTCTCAACTTGTGAAGCTGATGAAAAAAAACAAAAGTGCGAAGCACATTATCAATATTGGCTCGATACTAGGAAAAGTTGGCCGCCCAGAAGGCACAGCCTATTGCACAACAAAATTTGGACTTCAGGGTTTTAGTGAAGCGCTGTCAAAAGAACTTCGCTATGATCAAATTAAAGTGACTTGTCTAAATCCCGGTTCTATTGCTACTGACTTTTTCAAAACATCAGGAATCCAAGCGCATGAAAATATGCTACATCCTATAGATCTGGCAAAAACAATTGTGCATATCTTAGAAACACCAGATAATATGCTGATCGATGATTTGACAATCCGACCTCTAAACCCAAAAAAGGGCTAAAGAAATCGAAACTTCGTATAAACCTTTAAAGTAAAGAAGATGGATCTTATCAAAAATTTACTCCACTATTTTAGAAAGTCTCCTGAAGAGACAAAAGGAACTGCTCCTGAAGGCACATGCCCTGTTTGTTGGGGACATCAACAATATGACAGTAAAATCCGAACTGTTTTTAAGGATAAACAGATTGATGTCAACAATCACAGAGATAGCTATATGAAGGTTCAGAAATTTGTTGTCAAACATATTGATGGAATTAAATTAAAAGGAGGAAAAGTTGAAACTTGTCCAACATGTGGTGGCGACCACGAGAAGCATCAAGAAACCGAAAAACACTAAAACCTTAGAACCAAATGGAAGAACATCCCGCTATTGAAAGTTTCAGATATGAACATCAACATGGTCTACATTTTTGTTGGACAATACAAAAAGGCTTTCAAAAAGGAACTGATTTAAAGAGAATGCAAGCTTACGCTGAATTCTTTTATATCAATTATTTAGAAGATCATTTTCAATTTGAAGAAGAAATGGTTTTCCCTATTTTAGGAAATGAGAATGAATTAGTCAAAAAAGCAAAAAGAGAACATCGTCGCATTAAACGTTTATTTTTTGACAGAGATAACCTTCTCAAATCATTGAGTTTACTTGAAGAGGAACTTTATTCTCTGATCAGATTTGAAGAACATGAACTTTATAAAGCTGTTCTCGATCATGCAAGTGATGAACAGCTCGAAAGCATAGAGAATTCACATCAAACACTAAAGGAAGAAGATTATCCTGATCATTTCTGGGAGTGAATTTCATATAAAAGATTACATTTATAGCTTATTTTCAATAATGTAAGCATGAAATATTTGTCGCATATTCTATCTTTAATAGGAATACTTTTATTTTATTTCCTTGGTAAAACATACAAATCTAAAGGTCTGGGTGATATCACTCCCCTCTTTATTTATGCAGGCATGATTATTTGTTTTATCAGCTTAATTATTTCTTTCCTAGCACCTGCTTCATTTAATATTTTCAAAAAAATATTTTTAGGCTTAATGATTGGTGTTTTAAGTCTAGGCATCATCGTTTCTGCAATCATATTATTTAATAAATTTTCATCAGGAAAAAGAGTTAAGGAAAGAACAGCAGCGATAGAAGAACAAAAAAACCAATATGCAGAAATTGATGTTATAAAAAATTTTCAACTTAATAAAACGATAGACTCAACAAATTCAAATCATCAGGAAACTGCAATATTTCAAATAGAAACAAATGATGAAAGCTTAATCAAAAACTGGAATATTCAAATTTTTGGTTTCTTAAAATCAGAAGCGCATGAATCAATTCTTAATTTAAAAGTGATAGAAAGTGATGTTATTCCTCTCAAAAATTCTTTAGAAATAAAAACTTATCTCACAGAAAATCCTCTACAACTTAAACGCTTAAAGTCGAGCAATAAATATGAAAAGTCTCTTGAATATATCGTCTTATTAACAAATCCAGATGAGAAATATAATGACTTAAAGTTTAATGAAGGTTTCGCTTATACTTCTTTGAGCCAAAAAGAAATTAAATTAAAAGA
>JAKDUG010000292.1 GCA_030457805.1 Psychroflexus sp. | reverse complement strand
AAGCAAAAATTTATGGATGGAAAGACAATACGGAATTGGTATTGTTACTTATGGATATTTTAACTTGTCCGTATTTAAACAATGAAGTTAGTCAACATTTTAAAACAAAAGTTAAAGATGCAAGAGCAAGAAAATCAAAAAGGTTAAATAGCTATGTAAAAGAATTAAAAGATGAAAAATATAAATTTAAAAAGCAATTATTAACTTTGCTAAATATAACTGACAATCAAATTACACTAATTGAACAAGAACGATTTTGGTTTACTAAATGGACTGAATTTGATTTTGGTTTAGAATTACAAGCCAAAAGAAGTCAAGAAGTGTATTAAGAATTACCGTAACTGACAGTCGAAAGACACCACACACAAACGGTTTCTGTGTTACTCTACTGTAGAGGGCATAGTATTAAAAAAGTAGTCTGAGTCAGGGGCTACTTTATTTTAATGATGAAAAAGTACTGGCTACAACATTGTATAAGCGTAATGCGGGCTTAAGTGCTAGACTTAAAAGAATTGAATATTAAAAAACATAAGGTTAAACCGAAAGAGAAGTGCTTCTAATCCCGCACTACGCTTATACTAGACCGTTGGGCGCAATTTAAAAAACCAATGAAAGTCAATGAAAAAAAACTTGATTGAATGATTATATACAAATCGAAAGATTAAATTTGTCGAATTAAAAAAAATATAGACACTTTATGAGGCAATTCATTCAAAATAAATATTTTCTACTCATCTTTATTGCTATAATCTGGGGTTCTTCTTTTATACTCATAAAAAAATCACTACCAGTATTTGACCCATATCAAATCGGAGCTTTTAGGGCAGGATTGTCAGGCTTGCTTTTGTCATTTATTGGATTCCCAGCTTTGAAAAGAATGTCAAAAAAGGATATTTTTTGGGTTGCTCTATCAGGATTATTTGGTAACTTTTTAGTGGTCTTTATTTTTCCTATTGCACAACAAGGCGTAAGTAGCTCATTGGCAGGCATCATAAATGCATTAGACCCAATATTCACACTCGTTTTAGGAGCAATTCTGTTTGGAATCAGAAATAAAGTTATTCAATATGCTGGAGCAATAATTGGATTTATAGGTGCGACCATTTTAGTTTACTCTTCCAATTCAGGAAATGGCGAAAATCATCTTTATTATACGGTTTTATTGGTTATAGGTTCGGCACTTTATGCCGTTGCCGCACTCATTATTGAAAAAAAATTACATCACATAAAATCGACAGATATATCAACAGGTATTTACACTATTTGGATGGTGCCGTCTCTTTTAGTTTTAAGTTTTTCAGGTTTTTTTACAGACATTGATTACAGCCAAAATGAAACTTTAACGGCTCTAGGCTATTTAGTCTTTCTAACCGTCATTAGCACTACTTTGGTAATGTTTTTGTTTTTCAAGCTTGTTCAAGATACCTCTGCAGTTTTTGTAAGTACTATTTCACTTTTATTACCAGTCGTTGCGGTAATTTGGGGCGTTTTGGACAAAGAGAAATTTACAGTTTGGTATGCAATCGGTGGATTATTAATTTTGATTAGTGTATATCTCATTAGAGAAAAGAAAAATAAATCATTGGAAAAAGAATAAAAACTGCGCCCAACAAAGAACTGAGGTAAAAACCAACTTTTTTCTACCTTAAATTTGAGACATA
>JAKDUG010000060.1 GCA_030457805.1 Psychroflexus sp. | reverse complement strand
ATAATCCTATTTTTGAAAGCGGTTAATGACTACTATGGCAAAAAACAAAATCAATATACAGAACAAAAAGGCGAGATTTAATTACGAAATTTTAGATAAATTTACTGCTGGGATTGTACTTGCGGGAACTGAGATTAAATCTATTCGTCAAGGTAAAGCAACGATAACGGAGAGCTTTTGTGAGTTTAACGACAAAGGTGAACTCTTCATTATTAATATGGATATTCAAGAGTATTCACATGCTTCACATTTCAACCATCAACCGAAAAATTCTCGAAAGCTTTTATTAAACAAGCAAGAGCTAAAAAAATTATACAAACAGGTCACAAATACTGGATTGACAATCATTCCTCTGCGACTTTTTCTGAGTAGCAATGGTTATGCAAAATTACAAATTGCACTTTGTAAAGGGAAAAAGCTCTACGATAAACGCGAATCAATCAAGGACCGTGATACCAAACGCAGACTTGATCGCATCAAAAAAGCATATTAAAAAAGCCCTCTTTCAAGGGCTTTTTTTAAGACTATAAAGGAATATTCCCATGTTTACGTTTCGGACGAATCACCTCCTTATTCTCCAGCATTGCATAAGCCTTAATGAGCTTACGACGCGTTGTTTGCGGCGTGATCACTTCATCTATAAAGCCACGTTGGGCAGCTTTATATGGATTGGCAAAAGCATCAGCATATTCTTTTTCTTTCTCAGAAAGTTTGACCTCTGGATCTTCAGCTGCTTGAATTTCTTTTCTGAAAATTATTTCACTGGCACCCTTTGCTCCCATTACTGCAATTTCAGAAGTCGGCCAAGCATAGTTTAAATCAGCACCAATATGTTTTGAGTTCATCACATCATAAGCGCCTCCGTAGGCTTTACGTGTAATGACAGAAATACGCGGCACAGTCGCTTCACTTAAGGCGTAAAGTAATTTAGCGCCGTTCAAAATAATACCATTCCATTCTTGATCTGTTCCTGGTAAAAAGCCTGGCACGTCAACTAAAACGAGTAATGGAATATTGAAAGCATCACAAAACCTAACAAAACGCGCTGCTTTTTTTGAAGCATCAACATCGAGAACACCAGCCAAACTCATCGGCTGATTTGCGACAACACCAACAGAGCGGCCGCCTATTCTAGAAAAACCAACAATGATATTCTCAGCGTAATCTTTATGAATTTCAAAGAAAGAATCTTCGTCGATAATTCCTTGAATAACCTCATGCATGTCATAAGGTTTATTTGGATTTTCAGGAACAATGCTTTCTAAAGATTCGCGGAGCTCTTCTTCAATTGTATAGTTTAATTTTTGTGGTTTTTCCTGATTATTTTGAGGCATATAGCTCAACAATGTTTTGATGTTCTCTAAACATGCAACATCATTGACAGCAGTCAAATGTGTGACGCCCGACTTTGTAGAGTGTGCACTTGCACCACCTAGCTCCTCTGAAGTCACCTCTTCGTTTGTGACAGTTTTGACAACATTAGGACCAGTCACAAACATATAACTTGTGTTTTCCACCATAATGGTAAAATCCGTCATCGCAGGAGAATAAACCGCGCCACCAGCGCAAGGTCCCATAATGGCAGAGATTTGAGGAACAACACCAGAGGCCTGAACATTTCTGTAAAAGATATCTGCATAGCCACCTAGCGAACGAACACCTTCTTGAATACGAGCGCCTCCAGAATCATTCAAACCAATAATTGGGGCACCAACTTTCACGGCGTGATCCATAACTTTACAAATTTTTTCGGCATGCGTTTCTGACAAAGCACCTCCAAAAACAGTAAAATCCTGTGCATAAACATAAACCAAACGTCCGCTAACAGTGCCATAGCCTGTCACAACACCATCTCCATAAAAAACCTGATCTTGCATGTTGAAATCCGTAGTCCGGTGTGTGACAAACATGCCGATTTCTTCAAAAGAACCTTCATCTAAGAAATACAACACACGCTCACGTGCGGTGAGTTTCTTTTTCTCATGTTGTTTATCAATCCGTTTTTGACCACCTCCAAGACGTGCTTTCTCTATTTTATTATTTAAATCATCTATTTTCTGACTCATGTTATTCTGCTTTTGTATCAGGAATTCGTAATTGATTTTGATCTTTAAGATAAGTTCTTAGCGCAATCATCGCAGCTAATTTGGCCTCATCTTTTTGTTCTTTTTCAAGAATTTCTGGTGTGTAATGATGCTTGACAAAATGCGTATCAAAATGTCCTGATCTAAACGCCTCGTGCTGACAGACAAATTTGCCGAAAGACAAAGTTGTCGCGACACCCTCAACTTCATAAGCATCAATCGCTGCAATCATTCTCTGCATGGCCGCCTCACGATTTTCATCATAAGTGATCAATTTTGATAGCATTGGATCGTAATAAATAGGAACTTCCATTCCTTCTTCAAAACCATCATCGACACGTATTCCTTCTCCTTCCGGCGCCTTATATTTCTCTAATAAACCAACACTAGGTAGGAAATCATTTGTTGGATCTTCTGCATAAACACGAAGTTCAATAGCGTGTCCTTTGATTTTTAAATCCTCCTGCTTATAGGCTAACTTTTCACCACGTGCAATCTTAATTTGCTCTTCAACTAAATCCAAACCAGTAATTAATTCAGTGACTGGATGTTCAACTTGCAAGCGTGTATTCATTTCTAAGAAATAGAAATTCATTTGTTCATCTAACAAAAACTCAACTGTTCCAGCGCCAACATAATCACATGATTTGGCAACATCAACAGCTGCCTGCCCTATTTTCTCACGAAGTTCAGGTGTCAGAATTTTTGAAGGTGCTTCCTCTACAACTTTCTGATGGCGACGTTGAATAGAGCACTCTCTTTCAAAGAGATGAACAACATGGCCATGTGTATCGGCTAAAATTTGTATTTCAATATGACGCGGAGAACCCACATATTTTTCAATAAAAACAGCACCATTTCCAAAGGCTGATTCAGCTTCACTAATGGCACGTTTCATTTGGTTTTCGAGATTTTTCTCTTGCTCAACAACACGCATTCCTTTACCTCCACCCCCGGCAGAAGCTTTAATGAGAATAGGATAACCAATCTCATCAGAAATTTCTTTTGCTTTATTAACATCAGTAATCGCTTCGTCAATTCCTGGAACCATAGGAATGCCGTATGACTTGACAGTTTCTTTTGCAGACAACTTATCCCCCATCACCCGAATAGCATGCGATTTTGGACCGATAAAATTCATTCCGCTATTTTCTACTTTTTCTGCAAAGTCAGCATTCTCACTTAAAAATCCATAACCAGGATGAATGGCATCAACCCCTATTTTTTTTGCCTCAGCGATAATTTTATCATCTAGTAAATACGATTCATTTGATGGAGATTTCCCTAAATAAACAGCTTCATCAGCATATTTTACATGAGGTGAACCCCGATCAATTTCAGAATATACAGCAACACTTTGGATGCCCATTTTCCGAATTGTTTTCATGATTCTCAGTGCAATTTCTCCTCGATTTGCAACTAATATTTTCTTCATCTTATTTCTCTTTTAAGGTTATTCCATCTCAATTAAGATCTGGCTTTTAGTGACTGTTTCTGATTTTTTGATCACAATAGATTTGATCATAGCATCGCGAGGTGCCATAATTGCATTTTCCATTTTCATGGCTTCTAAGACCAAAAGCTGATCACCCTCAGAAACTTCATCACCTTCAGAAACATTGATATCCAGTATTAAACCTGGCATAGGCGCCTTAATATCATTGACCACTTGAGATGTCGCAAGTGATAAACCCATTTCTTTTATCAATACATCTAAGTCGTTCTCAATATCGACTTCGTAAGTATTGGCATTCATTTTAATATGATAAGTTTTATTTAAAAAATCAGCGTCCACAACTTCTGCATGAACTGATTTTTTGTTTTGTAAAACATGTAATTTATTTTGCGTTTGCTGGACGTCAAGAGATTGAATTTCAGCTGTTGTAAATTCAAAATCATGAGCATCATTCACTTTTGCTCTCAGATTTTGTCCCATATATTTTTTGTATTAGTTTGATGTAAATATAAGAATATAAGAAGAATTCAAAACAGAATTCAAAAAGGAGATACGGAAAATTTAGTGCTTTTTCTTTTTGAAAGGTTGACGGGTTTGTGATATAAAACCCTGCGGATAATCATCAACCTCTGGAAAACCCAGTTTGATGTCTTTCCCATCATGTGGAACGTAAGCTGTTTTAAAAAGGTAATCCCAAAGACTTAGCGTCAATCCATAATTCATTCCATACGGATGTGCTTCTGGTAAATCTTTAGCATGATGCCAAATATGCATTTTTGGATTGTTAAAGATATATCCTAAGAAGCCATAATTCCATGATAAATTTGCGTGATTAAGGTGCCCTATAAAAAGTGCAAACATATGAACGACTATAAATTGCTCGATCCCAAAACCAATCATCGCTAATGGGAGGTATTGCGCCGTTTTATATACAATAGTTTCCATAAAATGAAAGCGAAATTGAGCGGCAAAGCCCATTTCCTGAACGCTGTGATGTACTTTGTGAAACTCCCATAGCCAAGGCTGTTTATGTAGTTGAATGTGCACATTCCATTGGATAAAATCAGAAATTATAAGCATAACAAGAAGCTGCAACCAAGCTGGAAAACTTTGCACTTCAAAAGCAACGATGTTTTCAACACCAAATAAGCCCAAGAAATCATTAAATAAATGAACTCCCACATTTGATATTGCGTTGTAGCCTATCAAAGAAAATAAAAAGAAATTGAAAAATATATAAAAAGTGTCTAACCAGAATCCTTTACGGATGACCTTTTGACCCCGGCGCCAAGGGAGAAAAATTTCTAGAGCCAGAACCAAAAGTGACAAAGCGAGCAACCAATAAAGATAATTGCCCCAACTCGGATTCATTATTTCAGAAACCAGGTAATTGTAATATCCTGAAAATGAATCTGAAATGATTTTCAGATAGCGCTCAAACATCTGGCAAAAATACAATGATTTGTCAGATGTTTTCATTGAAATATACTAAAAAATACCTTAAAATTTAACGCTTAAAGTTGCACATCTATCAGGCAAGAACAAAAGACAGCTTATAATCAATGCTCTCTCCTGGCAATTTGATTCATCATATGAAAAATATAGATTTTGACTGACAATTGTCATTGCTTAAATTCGAGATTATGAATATTTTTGACTAAAATTACAAATCCATGGAAAGTCTTATTTCTAAATATAATGTCCCAGGACCCCGTTATACAAGTTATCCAACAGTACCTTACTGGGAAGAAAAATCTTTTTCAACCCAATCTTGGATTGAAAGTTTAAAAAGTCAAGATAGCAATGCCTTAAGTTTATACATACATCTTCCTTTTTGTGAAAGTCTGTGTACTTTTTGCGCTTGTAATAAACGCATTACAAAACGTCACGAGGTTGAAGATCCTTATCTGAAGGCAGTATTGAAGGAATGGTCTTTATATTTAGAGATCTTAAATGAGAAACCTCAAATCAAAGAAATTCATTTAGGAGGCGGTACGCCAACTTTCTTTTCACCAGAAAATTTAGAATATCTTCTCAAATCTATTCTCGATACAGCCATTATTACTGAAGACATTGAGTTTAGTTTTGAAGGTCATCCAAATAATACAACTGAAGCACACCTTGAAACCTTAAATAATTTAGGCTTTACAAGAGTGAGCTACGGCATTCAGGATTACAATCCGAAAGTTCAGATTGCCATTCACAGAATACAAAGCTTTGAAAATGTCAAAAAAGTGACTGAGAATGCAAGACGCTTAGGCTATAAATCCGTCGGTCATGATATCATTTTCGGGCTGCCACTTCAAATGCTTAAGGATGTAATTAACACGATTAATTACACCAAAGAACTCATGCCAGATCGGATTGCTTTTTACAGCTACGCGCATGTGCCATGGACAAAAGGAAATGGACAACGCGGTTTTAGCGATGCTGATTTACCAACACCAGAAGAAAAGAGAAAACAATATGAAACTGGCAAAAAAATGCTGGAAGAAATTGGCTATATAGAAATCGGAATGGATCACTTCGCTTTGCCTGATGATGATCTGAGTCAGGCTTATCACGAGGGGCATTTACATCGAAACTTTATGGGCTATACCATTACCAATACCAAAACAATGATTGGACTTGGCGTTTCAGCCATTAGTGATAGTTGGACTGCCTTTGCTCAAAATGAGAAAAAACTAGAAGATTACTATAGACGTTTAGAAAAAAATGAATTGCCAGTCATAAAAGGCCATCTTTTAAATAAAGAAGACTTGATCTTGCGGCAACAGATTCTTAATTTAATGTGTAACTTTGAAACTTCATGGTCAGAACATGAAGAAGAAATGATTAATTTTGATCAAATCTTAGAAGAATTAAAAGAATTTAAGAATGATGGCTTGTTAGAATACACCGATCATTCTGTGAAAGTTTATGAGGCGGGACGTGTTTTTATCAGAAACATCTGTATGGCGTTTGATCTACGCTTAAAACGTGCACGCCCACAAACGAAATTATTTTCAATGACAATCTAAACAACTAATAATAACTAAAAACCCTAAAAAATGGAACATATTCTCGTACCTGTCGATTTTTCTAAACCTTCAGAAAATGCACTGAGAGTTGCAGCAAAATTAGCAAAGAAGAATAATGCTAAAATTCATACTTTGCATGTTGTTGAACTTGCCGAATCACTTTTTGGATCTGGACAATTTAATGTCGACAATGAAGAAATTATTTTCTTTATGGAATTGGCAAAAAGAAAATTTAAAGAATTTTTAGATAAAGACTTTTTAGAAGACATCCAAACAGATGATATCGTTGAAGTAGGCTCAACAACTTTTGCCATTGAAGAAGTTGTCAAGAGAAATGATGTCGATTTGATCGTTATGGGATCAAATGGCGTCAGCGGTATAGAAGAAGTCATGATCGGATCAAATACTGAAAAAGTTGTCAGAAATTCAGAAATCCCTGTTCTTGTCATTAAACAAGACATCGAAAAAATCGACTTCAAGAAAGTTTTATTTGCAACAAATTTTGAACTTGAAAATGTCACGGCTTACAACAAGGCCAAGAGTTTTGCAGATAGCTTTAATGCACAATTAAAAATGGTGTATATCAATATGCCTGGAAATCAATTCTACAGCACAAGTGAAATCAGAGATCACATGCGCAAGTTTTTGAATAAAGTTGAAGTTCCTTTGAATCATGAAAATGTCAAGATCTACAACGACTATTCAATTCAAGAAGGCGTTCTCAATGCGTCTCGCGATGATAAATTTGACCTTATTGCAATGCCCACACATGGCCGCAAAGGCTTATCACATTTCTTTAACGGAAGTATTGGAGAGGACGTTGTTAATCGTTCTAATTTGCCAGTTATCACCTTTAAGATCTAAGTAACCGAAGATTTTAAAAACTAAAAAAGGTCTCATTTTTAAAAATGAGACCTTTTTATTGGTGTCAATCTAACTCGTCAACATTTAAAACGATTGAATAATCTTTATCAAATCATCCTTTTGAGGAACGCCACTTTGACGCCATTTCTGAGTCCCATTTTTATAAATTATTAAAGTAGGCACACCGCGGACTTGAAATTTCTGAGCTAAGGCTTTGTTTTTATCGACATCAATTTTGATAATCTTAACCTGGCCACCTAGCTCCGCCTTGACTTCTTTTAAAATTGGTGCAAGCGTTTTGCACGGGCCACACCAATCCGCATAAAAATCAACAAGAACAGGAATTTCACTCTGTATTAATTCATTAAATTTCTGACTCATTTTTTCGCTATTGTTTTATCATAAAGATAGAATTAAATTACATGCCAAACCGATCAAACATCGCCTTGTGTAAATCTTCTTGATGATCAGATGAGAGATAGAGATTAAAGCTTTTGCGCGTTGCTTTAAATTCTTGCCATACAAATTCACAACACCGTATTCTGTCGCCACATAATGCACGTGTGCACGTGTTGTAGTAACACCAGCACCTTGATGAAGGTGTGGGACAATTTTAGAAAATCCTTTGGTCGTTGCCGCTGGCATTGCTATAATTGGTTTGCCGCCTTTAGATAAAGAAGCGCCACGGATAAAGTCCATCTGACCGCCAACTCCTGAAAACTGACGTGTTCCAATTGTATCCGCACAAATTTGTCCTGTCAGGTCAATTTCAATGGCTGAATTTATGGCTGTTACTTTTGGGTTTTTTCGAATTAATGCGGTGTCATTTGTATAAGCAGCTTCTTTGAAATGCACCAAAGGATTTTCATCGACGAAATCATAGAGTTTCTGTGATCCCATGGCGAAACACGTGACAATTCGACCTTTCTTAACACGCTTATGCTCACCAGTAATGATCCCTTTTTCAACAAGCGGTAAGATGCCATCAGAAAACATTTCTGTGTGAATTCCTAAAGCTTTATGGTTTGTTAAGTTTGCTAAGACAGCATTTGGTATCGCTCCAATTCCCATTTGTAAAGTTGCGCCATCTTCAATCAGTTCAGCAACATGTGCCCCAATTTTGGTTTCAATATCGCTTGGCGTTGTCAATTCATGTGTAAATAAAGTATTCTCAACTTCAACTGCAGCGTCAATTTGACTGATATGTATAATTCCATCACCGTGAGATCGCGGAACTTCGGGGTTGACTTGTGCCACAACTTTTTTCGCTTTTTCAATTGCTGAAAGTGTTATATCAACAGAAGTTCCCAGAGAGCAATAACCGTGCTTATCCGGAGGTGAAACCTGAATAAATGCGACATCAAGTGGTAAGATATCTCGTTTAAAAAGTAGACTAATCTCACTTAAAAAAATAGGAATATAATCCCCATGAGGAGAATTGACTGCATGTCTGACATTTCCGCCAACAAAAAAACTGTTGAGTTTAAAAGCACTTGTATATGGATCTCGCGTATATTTTGCATTTCCATCTGTATGCATTTGAACAATTTCAACATCTTTTAATTCTTGATAACGCTCAGAAAGCGCATCAATCAAGATTAATGGTGTCATTGCAGCACCCTGAAAAAAAACACGATCGCCACTATTTACAATAGAAACGGCTTTTTCTTTACTTAAATAATTCATATAACTCAATTTTTTTAATGACATTCTAAATTAGCTTCAATCTTTGAACTCGCAGGCTTTGGCGACACGTATGGAATGCCTAGCCCCATGCCGCGTAATATAAAAAGTATCCCTATAATGGCGACTGCATAAGGGATCAATTTTTTCAAATTAAACTTAATTATGTTTTGAGTAAAAGATTTTAAATATATCACAAAAGTCATCATTGGCAGTGTTCCTAAACCAAACAAAGCCATGTAAAAAGCCCCATTTAAAACATCTCCAGTTGCTATAGAACCAAAAACAGCCATATAAACAAGACCACATGGCAAAAAACCATTTAAGAAACCGATCGAAAAAAAGGTATCCAAACTTTTCTTTTTAAAACTTGCACCAAGTTGGGCCTTAAGCTTGGTAATAGCTCGGTAAAAAGGTTGAGAAATCTTAAATTGACTCAGGAATTTCTGAGGAATTAAAACTGACAGTAACATGATTGAACCGATCACAATAGATAAATGCTGCTGAAAACCAAAACTAGCAATGCTCTCTCCTAAAAGTCCAAAAAGAAAACCGATGAGCATATAAGTCAGAATGCGCCCAACATTGTAAAGTAATATTTGGAAGAATTTCAAACCTTCGTTGGTTCGACTCACAGGTAGCATTAAAGCTATTGGTCCGCACATACCAACACAATGTAAACTTCCTAAAAACCCAAGCATGAAAGCGGACCAAAGCATTAAAATAAAAATTTTTCTACAACCATATAATCTTCTCCTTCATATTCAAATTTCAAAGTTGCATCCCATCTACCCTTTTCTAAATACGCCTGTGGAACTGTAAAACGCAAACCTGAAAGATCTAAATCAATGGTAAAATCTTGCTTTTTATCAATTGGGCGATACATAAAAAGTTCGCCTGATATTTTTTTATAATCAAAATTGTCTGGAAATGTCACCATTAAACCCTGTTGACTTTTATCAATAGTGACACGCTCTTCAAGAGCCAAGGCATTTTCCTTCTGGTCAATATCATTCTGAAGTGTCAAATCTTTTTCGTAATAAGATTCAACCACAAGGTCATTGTCATACTTCTGATCAGTCAACATCGTGATTACAAAATACATGATAAATCCGATGAACAGAATAAATGCAACAACAATTGATTGACCCCAGTTTAATTTCATAATAATACGTTTGAAATGATTACAAATATC
>JAKDUG010000059.1 GCA_030457805.1 Psychroflexus sp. | reverse complement strand
TGTATTAATTTAAACAATAAATAATAAAACGATTGACTATGAGTATACGGATTTTTTCTAATTTAAACACATGAAATTGATTTTTTTATTAAGTATTTTGTTCACATATTTGTCATCTCAAATTTAGTTTTGAGCCTTAAATACTAACCATCAAATTCAAGTCAAAGTCAATGCACCAAACTGCTGATACAATCTGGGAAAAATGTCTTTCATTTATTGAAGATAACATTTCTAATCAAGCATATAAAACGTGGTTTGAACCAATTGAGGCAGTTAGCTTAACTGAGAATTCCTTGAGCATTAAAGTTCCCTCAAAGTTTTTTTATGAGTGGCTCGAAGAACATTATGTCGATTTATTAAAATCAGCTTTGACCAAAGAACTTGGGAAAGGAGCAAAATTGGTTTACAGCATACGTATGGAAAATACGCATGGCAAGAAAAAACCACACACCGAAAGTATCCCGAGTACACAGCGCTCAAATGTGAGTGCACAATCAGTTGAGTTTAAATCAACACAGAAGAATCCGGAGTTTAAAAATCCTTTTGTCATTCCTGGCGTTCGCAACTTAAAGATCGACTCGCAACTCAATACAAATTACGGTTTTGAAAGTTTTATCGAAGGAGATTCAAATAGATTGGCGCGATCTGCGAGTTTGGCAGTTTCTAATAAACCTGGTGGGACTTCTTTTAATCCATTACTTGTTTTTGGCGGTGTTGGATTAGGGAAAACGCATTTAGCACACGCCATTGGTCTAGAAGTGAAAGAGAAATTTCCAGACAAAACTGTTCTTTATATTTCAGCTGAGAAGTTTACACAACAACATATTGAGTCTGTTCGCAAAAATAACAGAAATGATTTTATACATTTTTATCAGATCATCGATGTCTTGATTGTTGATGACATTCAATTGTTGTCTGGTAAAAAAGGAACCCAAGATGTTTTCTTCCATATTTTCAACCATTTACACCAAAATGGGAAACAGGTTATTCTAACAAGTGATAAAGCTCCTGTCGATATGCAGGAAATCGAGAATCGTTTGTTATCGCGCTTTAAATGGGGATTATCAGCAGAATTGATGTCGCCAGATTATCAAACGCGATTATCGATTATTGAAAATAAATTGTACCGTGATGGTGTTGAAATGCCTGAAGACGTTATTCATTACCTCGCTGAAAATATAACATCAAATATCCGTGAACTCGAAGGCGCGATTATTTCACTGATCGCACATTCATCATTCAGCCGAACGGAGGTCTCGATTGATTTGGCTCAAAAGATTGTCAAAAATTACGTCAAGAAAACGAGTAAGCAGATTTCAATCGATCGCATACAGCAAGTAGTCAGTGATTATTTCCAACTTGACTTAGAGCTTATTCAGTCAAAAACAAGAAAAAGAAATATTGTGCAAGCCAGACAATTGGCCATGTCTTTTTCTAAGAAACTCACAAACAATTCTTTGACAAGTATCGGTAAGCAAATTGGCAAACGCGATCACGCAACAGTATTACACGCCTGTAAAACTGTAGATAATTTAAAACTCACCAATAAAGAGTTTAAAAAATTCTACGAGGACATCGATAAAAAATTAAAGGATATATAAATATGAAGACGCGAATTTTAATGGTGTGCTTAGGCAATATTTGCCGCTCACCCTTAGCTGAAGGTATCTTAAAGTCAAAGCTCAACACCGCTGAATTTCATGTTGATTCTGCGGGGACATCTGCAATACATGAAGGTGAATTGCCAGACAAACGTTCGATTGATGTGGCTCATGTTAATAAAATTGACATTACAGATCAACGCAGCAGACCTTTTTTAAAATCAGACTTAGAAGAATTTGATTATATTTATGTGATGGATCAATCCAATTACGACAATGTTTGTCAATTGATAGAAAAGGAATCTCATCGCCAAAAAGTGATCATGATCATGGATGAAGTCTATGCTGATGCCTCTGCCGATGTTCCTGATCCTTATTATGATAGCATCAACGGATTTAAAAACGTCTATGAAATGCTGGATGAAGCTTGTGAGAAGATTGCTTCGAAGTTAACTAAATAATATAATTTATGAATGAACCGACGTCAACAGGGAAACTGTTTTTGATTCCGAATTTACTTGGAGATCAAGCACCACTTGAAGTTCTTCCGCTATCAATTCGTAAAGTTATAGAATCAATAGACCACTACATTGTCGAAAATGAAAAGGTGGCGCGTCATTTCATCAAAAAAATATCTCCTAAGAAATCACAAAATAAACTTCATATTCAGAAGCTCAATAAATTCACATCTGAGCTAGAGATTCCCGATTTTTTAAATTCTTGTATAGAAGGTCACGATGTAGCGATTATTTCTGACGCTGGTTGTCCTGGTGTTGCCGATCCTGGCGCTGTGATTGTTGATTTAGCACATCAAAAAAAGATCGATGTCATTCCGCTTGTTGGCCCATCCTCTATCCTACTCGGCTTGATGGCTAGTGGTTTGAACGGACAAAGCTTTTCATTTACTGGTTATCTTCCGATCGATAAAAATGAGCGTAAAAAAAGCTTGAAAAAACTTGAAAGTAGAAGTCAGAAAGAAAACCAAACTCAAATTTTTATTGAGACGCCCTATCGCAATAATCAACTCATTGACGATATGTGCAGAACGCTGAATCCGATGACAAAACTCTGTGTCGCTGTTGATTTAACCACTGACAATGAGTTTATCAGAACAAAAATCATCAAGGATTGGTGCAATGAAAAAATTGATATTCATAAGCGTCCTGCTATTTATCTGATCTTAGCTTCCTAAGCACAGAATTAAAAAATTAACAAACTCTTACATTTTTAAACCCTAATTTTTTCTAATATTTGTACATACAATTATTGTTTGTACATGGAAGTTAATAAAATCATCCAATCCGCTGAGGAATTGCCTCTTCAAAAAGAAGCTTTGATCAATCTGATCTTGAGTGCGCAATTGGTTCATGACAGCTACAATAAAATCTTTAAAAAATTCAATCTAAGCCAACAACAATTTAATGTGTTGCGGATATTACGTGGTCAAAAAGGTAAGCCAGCCAATCTCAAATGTATTCAAGAGAGAATGATCACCAAGATGAGTAACACCACACGATTAATAGATAAACTTATTGAAAAAGGCTTTGTCGAACGCCATATCTGCACTGATAATCGACGTGAAATTGAGGTTTTCATAACAGCGAATGGTTTGACAATCTTAGAAGAAGTCAGTCCGATTTTAGAGCAACAGGAAAGACAATTAACGGGGAGTTTGACAACAAAAGAAATGGAAAATTTAAATTTAATCTTGAATAAATTAAGAACACATGAGTGATATTTTAAAAGAATATGAGTGGCGCTATGCTACAAAAAAGTTTGATGCAAGCAAGAAAATTTCTGATAGCGACATGTTTGTTTTAAAAGAAGCTATGCGGATGGCGCCTTCATCTTATGGCATGCAACCTTATGAAATGATCATTGTTGAAAACGACAAAGTGCGTCAAGAATTATGCGAAAAAGCAGGAATGAATCAACCGCAAATTAAAGATGCATCTCATTTAATCGTCTTTGCTAACAACACTAAAATTGACGAAGCTTACTTAACTGACTATATCGATTCAATTTCGAAAGTGCGCAATATCTCAAAAGAAGATCTCAAAGGCCGACATCAACTCATATCCTCAGCTGTCACGCAACAAAGTGAAGATTGGATAAAAAATTGGGCGAAAAATCAAGCTTATATCGGCTTAGGTAATTTGTTGGCAACAGCTAGCAGAATGCAAATTGACGCCTGCCCAATGGAAGGTTTCTCTACTGAGAAATTTGATGAAATTCTTGGTTTAGCTAATAAAAACCTAAGTACAGCAGTCTTGGCAACGCTTGGTTACAGAGATCATGCCGATGCTGCAAAGGATCAAAAGAAAGTCAGAAAATCTAAAGAAGAGTTTTTTAATTACATATCTTAATCAAAAATAATAAACATGAAAAAAATGATCAAAGGCCTTACGGCGCTTACAGTTTTATTTGCATTTGTTGCATTTACAAACAACACAGTTCAAAAGAAAAAAATTGACATCAAGAAAAGTGAAATTGAGTGGGAAGGTGAAAAACTAACAGGCTCGCACAATGGAACGATCCAATTGAAAGAAGGTTTTCTTCTCATGGAGAACAACGAATTGGTCGGTGGTGAATTCACTGTTGATATGACATCTATAAATGTTGTAGACCTCTCTGGTGAAGACAAACAAAAACTAGAAGGTCACCTAAGTTCTGACGATTTCTTTGGTGTAAAAGACCATCCAACAGCAAAATTGGTTTTTAAAACTGTAGCCAAAAAATCTGGTTCAAAATACGGTGTTTCTGGAGATTTAACAATCAAGGGACAAACAAATCCGATTGCTTTTGACCTCGAAATGGAGAAGAATGAAGCTGAAATTGATTTAGTTATCGACAGATCAAAATACGGTATCAAATACGGTTCTGATACATTTTTTGATAACCTAGGTGACAAAACAATCTATGATGAATTTAAACTTGACATTGATTTAAAATTTTAAAATAAGTTTTGAGATTTAAAAATCAATTCTATATTTGCACACATGTTTAAACTTACAGAAAATACTTGGTGGTGGTTTTATTTACGTCGAACGTCGTGAACCACAACCTCTATTGTATGTATTACATGTAAAAAAGGCTTGTCTCTCGACAAGCCTTTTTTTGTGCCTAATTTTTAAAAATCTCTCTATGAAACTTAAATCAACATATCAAAAAATACTTTCAGACACCATTACACCTGTCAGTATTTATCTTAAAATAAGAGATCATTTCCCAAATAGCATTTTACTTGAAAGTAGTGATTATCACACAAACGATAATTCATTCTCATACATCTGTATGAATCCAATTGCTAGTTTTAAACTGGAAAATGAACATATTACAATTGAAAAAAAGAATCAAAAATCTAAAGTTCTCGAGTTGTCTCAAAAAGAAGATCTCAATCTCGAATTAAAAAAATTCAGAGATAGTTTTGAGACGCAAAAGTTTGATTTTAAGTTCACAACGAATGCATTATTTGGGTATACAGCATATGATTCCATAAGGTTTTTTGAGGATGTTAAAATTGGAAAAAGAAAAGATAACATTCGCATTCCGGATATGTACTACGCTGTTTATCAAAACATCATCATCATTAACCATTATAATAACGAGGCTTATATTTTCAATCATTCAGCCGATGATTCAAACTATATTTCGCAGATACATCATATCATTAAAAATCAAACATATGCAACATTCAATTTTGATTGTGATAATGATGTCATCTCTAATTTAACTGATGAAGAATATAAACAAAAAGTAATTGAAGTAAAGCAACATTGTCAAAGAGGTGATGTATTTCAAATGGTCTTATCTAGGCGTTTCCACCAGAAATTTGAGGGTGATGAATTCAATGTTTATAGAGCTTTAAGAAGTATTAATCCCAATCCATATTTATTTTATTTTGATTATACAGACTTTAAAATTTTCGGGAGTTCTCCTGAAGCTCAACTTATTGTCAATCGTCAAAAAGCAGAAATCAATCCCATAGCAGGGACTTTTAAAAGAACTGGACAAGATGAAGAAGATGCGGCATCAGCAAAGAAACTCAGCGAAGATCCTAAGGAAAATTCAGAACACGTCATGCTAGTCGATTTGGCTAGAAATGATCTCAGTAAAAGCGGAAAAAATGTTAAGGTAACGACCGACAAAGAAATTCAATTTTTCTCACATGTTATCCATCTAGTTAGCAAAGTCACTGCTGATATCAAAAATCAAAAAGATGCGATTGATTTAGCTGCTGATTGTTTTCCTGCCGGAACATTATCAGGTGCGCCTAAACCAAAAGCACTTCAATTGATTGAAAAATACGAAGATCTAAACAGGAATCATTATGGCGGCGCTATCGGAATCTTAGATTTTGATGGCAATTATAACCACGCGATTATCATCAGAAGTTTTTTGAGCAAAAACCATCACCTTTATTATCAGGCTGGTGCTGGTATTGTAAATGATTCTGATCCAAATTCAGAATTGCAAGAAGTCTATAACAAATTGAAAGCTCTTAAAGCAGCAATGGCGTCAGCTAAAAATATATAAACATGAATAAAAAAGTTTTAGTTATCGACAATTACGATTCGTTTGTTTACAATCTCGTTCATTATTTAGAAGAGTTTGATGCTGATGTCTCTGTTTATAGAAATGACCAAATCGACCTTAAATCGATAGAGCATTTTGATAAAATTCTACTTTCCCCAGGTCCAGGAATCCCCGATGAAGCCGGCCTACTTAAAACAATTATCCGTGAGTATGCTGATAGAAAACCTATTCTCGGCGTCTGTTTAGGACTTCAAGCCATTGTTGAAGTTTATGGGGGAACATTAAAAAACCTAGAGCAGGTTTATCATGGTATTTCAACACCTGCAAAATTAATAGTTCAAGATGATTTACTTTTTAAAGGCATTCCTGAAAATTTTGAGATTGGCCGCTATCATTCTTGGTGTTCATCTCAAAAAGTTCCAGATATATTAGAAGTTACAGCTATAGACCATAGTAATGAAGTGATGGCCATTAGACATAAAACACTTCCCATTCACGCTGTTCAATTCCATCCAGAATCCATTTTGACAGCTCACGGAAAGCAAATGATTAAAAACTGGATTAATTCTTAAAGTAAAACAAATGAAAGCTATACTCAACCGACTCATACATCATGAAACCATTAATCAGGATGAAGCAAAATTAGCTTTATTAAAAATCTCATCTCATGAAGTTAATCCTCTTCAAATTGCTTCTTTTTTGACAGTATTTATGATGAGAAAAATCACCATTGCTGAACTTGATGGTTTTAGAGAAGCCTTGATAGAAACTTGTCGCTCAATTGATTTATCGGCTTATGATGCTGTCGATTTATGCGGCACAGGCGGTGATGCCAAAAACACTTTCAATATTTCAACGGCTGCTTCATTTGTTGTAGCTTCAGCAGGTGTGAATGTCTCAAAACACGGTAATTACGGCGTTTCTTCTGTGAGCGGTAGCTCTAATGTATTGGAAAAAATTGGTGTTAAATTCACTGCTAAAGAAGATTTATTACAAAAACAAATTGAACAAACAGGCATTTGCATTTTACATGCGCCCTTATTTCACCCAGCTATGAAAGCTGTCGCTTCCATCAGGAAATCTCTTGCTGTCAAAACTTTTTTTAACATGTTGGGACCCATGGTAAATCC
The DNA here is from genome assembly GCA_030457805.1 of Psychroflexus sp. Taxonomy (GTDB): domain Bacteria; phylum Bacteroidota; class Bacteroidia; order Flavobacteriales; family Flavobacteriaceae; genus Psychroflexus. The sequence goes on along the minus strand of JAKDUG010000059.1, from coordinate 3,043 downwards.
TTCACAACCAAAACATCAACTTGTTGGGGTTTTCGATTTAGAATTGCTGCGTTTATACCATTATTTATATCAAAAAACTGACAAGAGTTACTGTATTGTACACGATCTTAATGGTTATGATGAGATTTCTTTAACTAGAAAGTCAAGATTAATTTCGTCAAGTGAAGACATCTATATAGGTCCTGACGATTTTTCAGTATCACAAATTGAACCGCATTCAATTTTTGGAGGTAAAACCGCTGATGAAGCAGCTTTTTTATTTATAAATATTTTAAAAGGAAATGCCGATGAAGCCCAAATTAATGTGGTTTCAGCCAATGCAGCTGCAGCATTAAAACTAAAAAAGAATATCAGTTTTAAAGAAGCTTTCCAATTGGCTAAAGAACAACTTTTATCTGGCGCTGCTCACCGCGTATTATTGAACCTAAAAGAAGAAACGCATGCATATTCTTGATCAAATTATCAGACAGAAAAGGAAAGAAGTTAGAATTAAAAAAGACTTTTGTCCTGTAGGAAATTTAAAAAATATAGGCTTTTATCAATCGGAAGTTAATTCTCTAAAAAGTAGTATCAATCAACAAAACAATGTGCCGATAATCGCTGAATACAAAAGACGATCGCCAAGTAAAGCGATTATTAACAATGCGATCAGCATCACTGATGTTGCAGAGACATATCAAAATACAAAATTTTGCGCAATGTCGGTTTTGACGGATCAGCAATTCTTTGGAGGCTCTTTAGAGGATCTGATGTTAGCAAAATCAAAGTTCAGTAATCCTATACTTAGAAAAGATTTTATCATTGAGCCATATCAAATTCACGAAGCCAAAGCTTTTGGAGCTGATGTGATCTTATTAATAGCTAGTGTTCTAAAAATAAGTGAATTAAAGCATTTATATAAAATTGCAATTGATTTAGGCCTTGAAGTTTTAGTGGAAATTCATACAATTCAAGAACTGGAAAAAGTCTTAAAAATTGATGCTGATATAATCGGTATCAATAATAGAAATCTCAAAACATTTGAGGTTGATATAAAAAATAGTATCGCGCTATCTTATCAAATTCCAAAAGGAAAAATCAAAGTTTCTGAAAGTGGAATTTCAAATTCAGAAACAATAAAGCTGCTCAAGAACGAAGGTTTCGACGCTTTCTTAATTGGAGAAAACTTCATGAAATCATCACCTGATAATTTTGCTCAAAACTGTTCTGATTTTATCCAAAAGCTCAGCAAATGAAAGCATTAAAACTAAAAGTCTGTGGTCTCAAATATGACGATAACATTGAACAGATCACTAATTGTCACGTAGATTACATCGGATTGATCTTCTATGGAAAATCTAAAAGATTTGTCGAAAATAAATTGAAAACACAAAGCATTAAAAACCTTAAACGCGTCGGCGTTTTTGTCAATGCAACGGTAGACTACATTTGTGAAAATATTTTAAAATATAATTTAGATGTTGTACAACTCCACGGCCAAGAAAAAGCAGATGAAGTTATTAAACTCAGGTCTGAAATTTTAAAATTATCGACTTATAAATTTATAGAAATATGGAAGGCATTGTCAATACAGAACAAATCTGATTTTAAAAATGCTGAAAACTACGAACACATTATTGATAAATTTCTTCTTGATACCAAAGGAAAACACCCTGGCGGAAATGGGTATCATTTTAACTGGAAACTATTAAAAGAATATACATTTTCGCCTCCATTTTTTTTATCAGGAGGAATATCAATTCGAGATATTGAATCTATACAAAAGATCAATCATTCTAAACTTTTTGGCATTGATATCAATAGCCAATTTGAAACACAAGCCGGTCTAAAGGATCCTGAACTTGTAAATAAGTTTAATAAAATAATTAAAAATCATGAAGAAGAAGAAACAATATAATTCTCCTGATAACAATGGGTTTTACGGAAAATTTGGCGGTGCTTTTATCCCTGAAATGCTTTATCCTAATGTCAAAAATTTAGAAGAAAATTATTTAGATATCATCGCGAGTGCCCATTTCCAAAAAGAGTATTTACAATTGCTTAAAGACTATGTCGGACGGCCGACACCCTTGTATTTTGCTGCGCAATTAAGTGAAAAATATCAAACAAATATTTATCTAAAACGCGAAGATCTTTGTCATACCGGTGCGCATAAAATCAACAATACCGTGGGGCAAATTCTATTGGCTCAAAAACTTGGTAAAAAACGCATCATTGCCGAAACTGGTGCAGGTCAACACGGCGTGGCAACTGCGACTGTTTGTGCTTTAATGAATTTAGAATGCATCATTTACATGGGAGAAATTGACATGAAACGTCAAGAGCCAAATGTTGCTCGAATGCGAATGTTAGGAGCTAAAGTCAAACCAGCTTTATCGGGGAGTCAAACATTAAAAGACGCTACAAATGAAGCCATCAGAGATTGGATCAATTATCCTGAAGAAACTTATTATCTCATTGGCTCTGTTGTGGGTCCGCATCCCTACCCAGATTTAGTTGCGAAATTGCAAGCCATTATTTCTCAAGAAGTAAAAACCCAACTTCTAGAAAAAACAGGAACAGAAAAACCTGATTATGTTATTGCATGTGTTGGCGGTGGCAGCAACGCCGCCGGAATATATTATAAATTTTTAGCGGATAAAGAAATTGAGATTATAGCTGTTGAAGCCGCGGGAAAAGGGATTATGTCAGGTCAATCTGCAGCGACATCACAATTAGGTCGTGTTGGTGTTATCCACGGAAGCAAAACATTATTAATGCAAACTGCGGATGGACAAATCACCGAACCTTACTCTATTTCTGCTGGTTTAGATTATCCAGGAATTGGACCGATGCATGCGCATTTATACACTTCCGGACGCGCAAAATTTATCAGCGTGACAGATGATGAGGCGATGAATGCTGGATTAATGCTGAGCCAAAAAGAAGGCATTATTCCAGCTATTGAAAGTGCACACGCATTTGCTGCTTTGGATCAATTGAGCTTCAAAAAAACAGATGTTGTGGTCATTAATCTTTCAGGTCGTGGAGACAAAGATTTAGA
>JAKDUG010000291.1 GCA_030457805.1 Psychroflexus sp. | reverse complement strand
AGATTTTGAAGAAAGAAACCCGAATTTGAAAGTTTATAATGCAATTATTCATAATGACGAAGCAAGTCCACATTTGCATTTAAATTTTGTTCCAGTAGCTGACGGTTATAAGCGTGGGCTAGAAAAGCAAGTTTCCTTTGACCGAGCAATTAAGCAGCAAGATCAAACTTTGAATAAAACTCGCCCGTTTCAAGATTGGCGAGAAAAAGAAGTCGATTTGATTGCTGATAAATTAAAAGAGCGTGGCATTGAGCGAAAACTTGTTGGAACCAATGACTATAAAGACGTGAACGACTATAAAATAAAAAAAGACTTGGAACGAGAAATTAAAACACTTGAAAAAGATTTATCCCAAAAGAAAAATGAGTTAGTTAATCTGACAAATGAGAAACCTAAAAAAATTACATCAAAATCAATCAATGCAAAATATGAAATGAAAAACGTTGAAGTGCCTACTGGTAAGAAGTTTTTAGGAAAAGAAATAACAGAAACACAGCGAAAGAAATCAGGCAATGTTGTTTTACCAGAAAAAGAATATCAAAAACTAATAATAGGTGCACAACAAAATCAGCAGTTAAAAGCACAAATGGAGAAATATTTAACAACCGATCTTGCCAAAGAAAATCAAAAACTAGAAAGAAAAGTTGAAAAAGCTGTCGAATTTAATTCTGAAACAGTTGATGATTATAACAATCTAGTAGGTCGCTTTAACCGATTGTTTGATGAGAATGAGGATTTGAAAGAACAAGTAAAAACACTTAAACAAGAAATCAAAGATATTTATCAAGGGCTAAAAGACTTTGTAAAAGAGAATATGGCTGATTTGAAAGGTTTTAAAGCGTTGTTTAAGTCAATGACACATGATATATCTCAAAATGCACCAAGAGGCGAATTTAGCCGTTTGACGAGAAATGACCGAGAGATTAATAGGACGAGAGATCGAAGCCGTTAAAACGTCTTAAAATGGCTTCTGAGGGTTTTTGGCGGTTTCTTAAGGCGTAAGCCTTGAGCGAGCTTGGCTCGTCCATTACTAGCGTTCTGTTTGCTCTTGCTGGGACTAAAAAAGCTACTTTTGATTTATTCACTATCACATCATGTTTTTCTTGTAAAAGGGTTTAAAGGTTTTGGGTCTATTTTTTGATCTTTTGAGATGAAAATAGGGGTTGCGATCAGGGATTGGATAGCTTGTACTTAATTTTAGGATAAGGAACTAGGGAAGTCGCCCCAGTTAGAATATTCTAGAATAAAAATAAGGAGGGAACGCTATATTAATAGTAAGTGGAAAGTAACAAAGTTGTAAAAGCCTATATCCAACTTATCTTTCTTGCACCTAAGCCTTGTACCTATAGCGTTTTTGTCAAGTTGTATTCAAAATTGGTATAATATAGGTAAGCAAGAAAATACAAATAAAGGAGGTAAACGTACGGTAGAAACAACAATAAATGTAATGCTAAAAGTAACAGTTAATGTCGATTGGGAAACTCTAGCAAATATGGTTAAAATCGTGAGTTCAGTATTAACCGCAGTGTACACATACCACAAAATCAAGAACATAAAAAATAGCCATGACCGCGACAATCGCAACCATGACTAATCCACTTTTAAAAAAATACATTTTTTACGCGTTTAACATACTACCAATATGTTAGACGTGTTTTTTATTTCTTATG
>JAKDUG010000058.1 GCA_030457805.1 Psychroflexus sp. | reverse complement strand
GTGACTTCACAATACACTAATATCTGCGCATCAACGTTTATTTTTGTAAGGTTTTAATAAATTTCAGGTTTAAAAAGTAACGTAGATGACTACAATGTTTCATTGTTTTCCAACTGAATCAGCAAGGATTAAAATTTAAATATTTAATAAAAATTCATTTTTATGACGATTAAGAAGTATTGGCAAAATAGACATTCCAAGCTCATTTTACTGAGTATTTTTGCAGTTGTGATGTCTTTTCAAAATTCAGTTTATGCACAATCAGCCTTTCATCAACTTGCAAAAGAGACCATTGAAAAATTCCCTGATGATACTGAGTTTGCAATTGGTATGATTTCTAACGGACAAAAACGATTTATAGGTCTCAAAAAAACCACGCAAGGCATTGAAGCTGTCCGAAACGAAACAGACGTTTTCCAAATCGGCTCTATTTCTAAAGTCTTTACTTCGGTTATTCTAGCCAGTTTAGCTGAGAAAGACAAAATCGATATGGAAATGGACACCAGCAAACTATACGATACGCTTTACAATCATGAAATCACTCTTAAATCTTTAGCAAATCATACTTCAGGCTTGGATCGATTACCAGATAATTTTGCAGAAAGTGCAGCCAAAAACCGAAGTAATCCTTATATGAATTATAGTCAAAAAGAGCTTTACGCGTATTTAAATAGCAATTTTGAGTTTAACCCTGCCGTTTATAACTATTCAAATCTTGGCTACGGATTACTAGGTCATAGCTTAGAGAAAATCACTGAGAAACCCTATGAAGAATTGCTTCAAGAAGAAATATTAACGCCATTAGATATGAATTTGACAACATCAAATCCTTCTGATACGAAAAATAGAGTCAAAGCACTTGATAAAGATGGTTATATCGCTGCCTATTGGACATTTGATGCCCTTAAAGGTGTGGGTGGTATTTTCTCTTCATCAAGTGATCTTCTCAAATTTCTTTATGCAAGTACAAACCAAACGCATCCAGGAATATATTTGAGTCTGAAAGAAACACTCAAAATATCTGATCGTGAAGCCATTGCTTTAGGTTGGCATATTCTAAATACAAAATCTGGAAAACGATGGATCTGGCAAAATGGTGCCGTCGGCGGATTCACGAGTTGTATGGTCACCAATCCAGAAACTGGCAATGCGGTTGTTGTGCTGTCTAATGTTTCTGCTTTTCATGAAGATATGCAACGCATCGATAAGTTGTGCTTTGATAGCATGCAGGAATTAGAAAAGAAAAAATAGTATGGCATTCATGACAATGTGGAATCAAATGATCCTCTAAAATTCCAAAAAGCTATTTCAAAACTGAAATGGCTTTTTTTATGTCATTTTGACAGTCAAAAACAAGAAAAGCAAGTCGTTTTGACAGTGTCATGTATTGGGTATAAGCTTTGCTTTTGTTAATTTAAAAAGTAAAAATATGAATTTTAACAATTTAACAATAAAGTCCCAAGAAGCCCTGCAGCAAGCTCAGCAGGTGGCGCAAGAACTTGGGCATCAAAAAATTGAGAATGAGCATATTTTTAAAGCTATCTCAGTCGTTGATGAAAACGTCACGCCTTTTTTACTTAAAAAACTGAATGTCAACACCAATTTATTTCATCAAATACTTGACAAAACATTAGAGAGCTTTCCAAAAGTTTCTGGAGGAGAGATTACTTTGTCTCGTGAAGCCGGGAAGACATTAAACGAGGCGACTATTCTTGCTAAAAAAATGGAAGATGAATTTGTTTCTATTGAGCATCTCATTTTAGCTATTTTTAAAAGTTCAAGTAAAGTGGCTCAGATTTTAAAAGATCAAGGTGTCACCGAAAAAAACTTAAAAACAGCCATTGAAGAGCTGCGTAAAGGCGAGAAAGTCAGTTCTCAAAGTGCTGAAGAAAATTATAATGCTTTAGATAAATATGCAAAAAATTTAAACCAATTAGCCGAGGATGGTAAACTCGATCCTGTCATTGGCCGGGATGAAGAAATCAGAAGAATCTTACAAATTTTATCACGACGTACAAAGAACAACCCAATGCTTGTCGGAGAACCAGGAACTGGTAAAACTGCCATTGCAGAAGGTTTAGCGCATCGAATCATTGCTGGTGATGTACCTGAAAATTTAAAATCAAAAAGAATTTACAGCCTAGATATGGGTGCCTTAATTGCTGGAGCCAAATACAAAGGTGAATTTGAAGAACGCTTGAAGTCTGTCATTAAAGAAGTGACTTCAAGTGATGGAGAAATCGTTCTTTTCATCGATGAAATCCACACCTTAGTTGGTGCTGGTGGTGGTCAAGGTGCAATGGATGCTGCCAATATTTTAAAACCAGCCTTAGCACGTGGTGAGCTTCGCGCTATCGGAGCAACAACTTTAGATGAATTCCAAAAGTATTTTGAAAAAGACAAAGCCTTGGAGCGTCGTTTTCAAAAAGTTGTCGTGGCTGAACCAGACACAGAAAGTGCAATTTCAATATTGAGAGGTATCAAGGAAAAATATGAAACACACCATAAAGTTCGCATCAAGGATGAGGCAATTATTGGAGCTGTTGAGTTATCGCAACGTTATATTACTGATCGATTTCTGCCTGATAAAGCCATTGACTTAATGGATGAGTCCGCTGCAAAACTGCGTATGGAAATCAACTCAAAACCAGAAGAGTTAGATGTTTTAGATCGTAAAATCATGCAGCTTGAAATCGAGATTGAAGCGATTAAACGCGAGAAAGATGAAGATAAATTGGGAGTCTTACGAGCTGACTTAGCAGACCTTAAAGATGAGCGCAACACCCTAAATGCGCGCTGGAAAAACGAAAAAGACATCGTTGATGAAATTCAGAAATGTAAAACAGATTTAGAGAATTTTAAAATTGAAGCCGATCGCGCTGAACGCGACGGTGATTACGGTAGAGTTGCTGAATTGCGTTATGGAAAAATAAAAGAAACACAAACCAAACTTGAAGAATTAAAAGTAAAGGTTGAAGAACAAAAATCTGAAACCTCGCTGATCAAAGAAGAGGTAGAATATGAAGACATTGCTGAGGTCGTTTCAAAATGGACAGGTATTCCTGTGACAAAAATGTTGCAAACCGAACGCGAAAAACTTCTCTATTTAGAGGATGAATTACACAAACGTGTCGTTGGCCAAAATGAAGCCATAGAAGCAGTTTCTGATGCCGTTCGCCGAAGTAGAGCTGGCCTGCAAGATGAAAACAGACCCATTGGCTCTTTCCTGTTTCTGGGGACAACTGGTGTTGGTAAAACGGAACTTGCAAAAGCTTTGGCTGAATATTTATTTAACGATGAAGCTGCGATGACACGAATTGATATGAGTGAATATCAAGAAAGACATGCTGTCTCTCGTTTAGTTGGTGCACCTCCGGGATATGTTGGTTATGATGAAGGTGGTCAATTGACCGAAGCTGTTAGAAGACGTCCTTATTCTGTTATTCTTTTGGATGAAATTGAAAAAGCGCACCCAGATACTTTTAATATTCTATTGCAAGTTTTAGATGAAGGCCGATTGACAGACAATAAAGGTCGTGTGGCTGATTTTAAAAACGCAATTATTGTGATGACCTCAAACATGGGAAGTCACATCATCCAAGAGAAGTTTGAGACAGACACAAACATCGACTCTGCAATGCAGTCTGCCAAAGGTGAAGTTTTAAGCTTACTCAAAAAAAGTGTCAGACCAGAATTTCTAAACCGTATTGATGATATAGTAATGTTTACACCGCTTTCTAAAGCAAACATCAAAACGATTGTCAATTTACAATTAAGTTTGGTCAAAAAGATGTTGAACAAACAAGGCATCACGATCGATGCAACCGAGGAAGCAATTGATTTCTTAGCCAGAAAAGGATTTGATCCACAATTTGGAGCTAGACCCGTCAAACGTGTTCTTCAAAAAGAAGTTTTGAATAAACTTTCTAAAGAGATTTTAGCTGAAAAAATTAAAACAGACAGCATTATTCTTTTAGATGAAATTGATGATCAATTGATTTTTAGAAATCAAGATCAACTCATCAACTCATAAATTTATGAACTTAATTCAACAAAAAAGGTGTGATTCAATCACACCTTTTTTGTTGAATCTTATGTAGAAGTACGCATATTAATTCGCCTTCGGGTTTCTCTTCTTATATTCATCATCCCAATTTTTTACCTTGGGCGGATCGTGAAGTTTTCCTTGTGATTTAGCAACCAACATTGACACGGCGGCATCTCCCGTGACGTTGACAGTTGTTCTCATCATATCAAGTGGTCTATCAACTGCAAAAATAAGTGCTAATCCTGCTTCAGGAATTCCAGCCTGACCTAAGACAATCACCAACATCACCATCCCTGCTCCTGGCACAGCTGCCGAACCAATTGAGGCTAAAGTTGCCGTTGCGATGATTCCCAGCTGAACACCAAAGCTCAAATCCATACCAAAAGCTTGTGCAATAAAAACTGCGGCAACGGCTTGATAAAGACTTGTGCCATCCATATTTATCGTTGCACCAATAGGTAAAACAAAGCTTGAAACTTGTCGATCAACACCTAAATGCTCTTCGGTGCGCTCCATTGTAACAGGTAAAGTTGCTGCACTCGAACTCGTTGATAAGCCTAATAATTGTGCTGGAGAAATACCTTGAAGAAAAAATATCGGCGATTTTTTGGTAAAAATCCATACGATAAGTGTGTAGAATGCTATCATCAGAACTAAGCCTAAAACCACACATGCCGCATAATATAACAAAGCCATAAATAAATCTGCGCTTGGTGCCTCAACAACCAAGGCTGCTAAAAGCGCAAAAACACCATAAGGAGCTGCCAGCATGATTAAATCAATCATTTTCAGAATGACTTCGTTCAACGCATCAAAAAAGTCCTTCACAGGTTGTGCTTGTTTTTCAGGGATGAGAATCATTCCAATTCCAAAGAAGATGGCAAAAAAGATGACTTGTAGCATATTGCCATTGCTAGAGGCTGCACCAAATATATTATCAGGAACTAAGTCCTCTAAAGCTTGCAAAGGTCCTGATTCTTTTTGTTTGGCTGCACTTTGGCGTGTTATCTCAACATCTCCTCCATAGTTCTCTGTCAGTTCAGTTCGCCTCGATTCGTCAATTGTCTTTCCAGGTTTAAAGACATTGACAATCGTCAGTCCGATGGAAACTGCGATGATCGTCGTGATGATATAAGTTAGAATTGTACGAAATCCCATTTTAGAAAGACTGGAAATATCTTTTAAATCTGAGATACCTTTAATCAGCGAAGCTAAAATTAAGGGGACGGCAATCAACTTTAAAGCGTTGATAAAAATCGTCCCAAAGGGTTTAATCCAATCAGTAACAAATTGAGATCCCCATTCAAAATTATTAAGAATCAGCGCAAAGATAATCCCTGCAACCATCCCTATTAAAATCTGCCAATGTAAGGCTAACTTCTTCATACTTGAGTTGTTTTATGTGATAAATAAGCATCGGCTAAAACCAATGCTGTCATTGCTTCTACAATTGGAATGGCACGCGGCACAACACATGGATCATGCCTGCCTTTTCCTGTAATTTCAACAGCTTGATGAGACTGATCAATACTCCTCTGAGACTGCATAAGTGTTGCCACAGGCTTAAATGCCACTTTGAAATAAATAGGCATTCCATTACTGATACCACCTTGGATGCCGCCACTGTGATTCGTTTTGGTTCGTCCGCTTTCTTCAAAAATATCGTTGTGCTGACTACCATAAAGTTGAGTTCCAGAAAAACCAGAGCCATATTCAAAACCTTTAACGGCATTGATACTCAACATGGCTTTAGCAAGATTAGCCTGTAACTTTTCAAAGACTGGATCTCCTAAACCAATAGGAACATGCTCGACGACACATTTCACCTGACCGCCAACAGTATCACCATTTTTGCGAACTGTTTTGATATGCGCAATCATTTTATCAGCAATATCTTGATCAGGACAACGGACGATGTTTGATTCAACTTGTTCTAAGTTATAATTCTGATCATCACTGAGTTGAAGTGTCCCAACTGAAAACGTGTAGGCTTTTATTTGTATAAATGGGATAATTTGCTTGGCGATTGCGCCAGCGGCAACCCAACTCACTGTTTCTCTTGCACTTGATCTTCCGCCACCGCGGTAATCGCGATGTCCATATTTTTCATCATAGGTATAATCGGCATGACTTGGTCGATATTTCCCTTTAATATGGCCGTAATCTTTCGATTTTTGATCGGCATTCACAACTTCAAAAGCAATTGGCATTCCTGTTGTTTTGCCTTCGAAAATTCCTGATTTAAACCGAATCGTATCAGACTCCTTGCGTTGCGTCACAATAGCTGATTGGCCAGGCTTACGTCGATCTAAATCCAATTGAATTTTTTCGATATCAAGTGTCAGCCCTGCAGGAACACCATCTAAAATTCCGCCGACGGAAACGCCGTGAGATTCTCCGTAAGTTGTGAGTCGTAGAATATGTCCAAAAGTGTTCCCTGCCATATTTCGTTTTGAGCAAATGTAAGTGATTTCATTAAAATATTAAAAGGTCTGGACAATCTAAATTTTTTCTTAAAAAAAAAGAGTCAAGCCAGTCACTTAATTTTCACAAATATCAAAACAAGACCCTTAAATTTCATGTTATTTAGTTAAAAATATTAATTTTAAACAAAAAAAGACCATGAAAATAAACTTATCAAATTTAGCTCTACTCATTTTAATAGCGACAACAATGGCTTGTTCAGATGATGATTCTGTAGCACATGAATACCAAGTTCGAAGCTATTTTAATTTAGCTGCTGACAATTCTTGGACTTATAACAATACGTATAGCTCAGAAAATAAACCGCCTCAAGACGGAAGCGAAACACTTATTGTCGATGAATTAACGACAGAAAACGGAAAAGACTTTTATCAGCTTAAAAGCACAAATATTGAAGTTCCCGGTTTAACAACCTCTTTTTTGACATCAGGAAAACTCGCTGAATCCGAAGATCAATCTTCGTTATTTTACACCGGAGATTTCAACTTAAGCATTCTGGAACAACTGCCTGAAATCAATATAGATGTGCAAGAATTAAAATTGTACGATCAAAATTTATCGACTGGAACCAATATGTTTTTAAAGGATGAGGTTATTAATCAGACTATTAGTGATATCCCATTGACAATTTCAGTTGAGGTCTATTCTAATTATTTAGGAAATCTTGGTTCAAAATCTGTTAATGGTGAAACATACACCAATGTCATTGCTAGTGAAATTATCGTGAAAGCTAAAGTCACGTCTAGCCTTGCTTTCACAACTATCACTGTTTTAGAACAACAAGACTTTTTTAAGGCAACACTTTATTTTGCGCCTCAAATTGGTTTAATAAAAAGCGACGCAATGATTGAAGCGACTTTTGAAGATCTTTCTAGTTTTGGGCTACCCTTAGAGGATATTTTAATTATATCAAATCAAGAATTAATTGATTTTTCTTTACAAGCTGAATAGTTTTTAAACCAAAGCTTCTTTTAAAAGACTAACAGGATGCTGTGCATTAATTTGTATAGCATCTTTTATTTGATGTCTGCAGCTTGTTCCATTTGCAGCGATCACGACATCTTCTTCAAGGTTTCTCAAATGCGGAAACAACTGAAGTTCACCAATTTTCATACTGATGTCATAGTTTTTTTCTTCATATCCAAAACTTCCAGCCATGCCACAACACCCTGAAGACAAGACGCTAACCTTATAATTCTGAGGACAATTCAACATATCAAAAGTATATTTTGATTGAGAAAGTGCCTTTTGATGACAGTGTGCATGAATCTTTATATGCTTTGCATGTGCTGTAAATTGGCTGGGGGTAATCACTCCTGCTTTCATTTCATTGGCAAGAAACTCTTCCACAAGAAAAGAATTCTGAGCCAGTTTTTGTGCCACTTTTTGATCATCTGCTAAACGTAAATAATCATCTCTAAAACTTAAAATAGCTGATGGCTCCAGTCCTATCAAAGGCACATCTTCAGAGATTAAATCTTTATATAATTCAATATTTTTGTTCGCTAATTTTTTGGCTTGTTTTAAAAAGCCCTTTGAAAGTAATGCGCGTCCACTCGCTTTATTATTGATAACTTTCACCTTATAATTCAAGGCTGAAAGTAAATCAACACAATCGATTCCAACCTGTACGTCTGTGTAGTTTGTAAATTCATCAACAAACAAATAAACACAGGCCTGCGCTTTTTCCGACTTTATCTGAGTTCTGTTTTTCGATTTTAATTCTGCTTGAAGTGACCGTTGAGATAAAAGAGGTAACTCTCTTTCTTTGTGAATTTTAAAAATAAAAGATAACAAATTTTTTAGCGTTGGATTTGTGAGTGAAAAATTAAAAAAAGATGAGAAATAAGAGCCAAGCCGATTAATTTCATGATTAAACCCAAACACATAATCTGATATATGCCGTGAATGTGAACGGTGGTATTGATAAAGAAATTCTGCTTTATAGCTCGCCACATCCACATTACTCGGACATTCTTTTCGACAGGCTTTACACGAGATACAAAGTTCAAAAACTTCTTTTAGTTCTTTGTGATCAAAAGGATTCTGTTGCGTTGAATTGGTCAGGTATTCTCTTAAGATATTTGCGCGGCCTCGTGTGCTGTCCTTTTCATTCTTTGTCGCTTGATAACTCGGACACATTGTGCCGTTTGACTTTTCTGATTTTCGACAATCACCACTGCCATTACAGTTTTCTGCAGCACTCAACAAACCTTTTTCTTTTGAAAAATTAAGAAGAGTTTGAATCTGTGGTGCCTCTTTATCAGGCTGGTAACGCAAGCTCTCATCCATCGGATTTGGATTGACAATTTTCCCTGGATTAAAAATATAACGAGGATCAAAGATATTTTTTACTTCACTTAAAGCCTGATAACAAATTTCTCCAATTTGCATTTCAATAAAACTCGAACGCACAATACCATCTCCGTGTTCCCCACTTAATGAGCCTTGATATTTTTTCACCAACAGCGCTACAGACTTACTTATTTGTTTAAAATCAGAGACATCTTTTGCATCTTTTAGATTGAGAAGCGGACGCAAATGCAACTCACCTGCTCCAGCATGTGCATAATAAATTGCTGACTGGTTAAAGCTCTGCATTAATTCCTCGAAATCTCGCATATAGTCTGCAAAATCATTCAATGAAACAGCCGTATCCTCAATACAAGCAACAGCTTTTTTCCCTGTATTGAGACTTCCCAAAAGCCCCAATCCAGCCTTGCGTAATTCCAAAGCCTTATGGATATTTTCAGCCTCTAAAAGCGAATTTGCATAAGATTTGGTTTGAGAAGCGAGCATCTCAATAAGCCTATCTTTTTGTTGTAATAAATTAGCTTGTGAAGCAGCGTTTAATTCTAAAAGCAAAATCGCTTGTGGATCATTCTGAATAAAAAAACGATAAGGCGCATATTTCAAACTTCCTTTTGTGCAATCTAAAATTTGTTTATCCATCATTTCACAAGTGTATAAATCCGCTTGCATCAAAGGTTTAACAGCATTTAAGCAATCTGTTATGTTTTCAAAATGGGCCGCAATCATCAACTTGTGTTTGGGCGGCAAAGGATCAAGCTTTAAAGTTGCTGCCGTAATAACAGCTAGGGAACCTTCACTTCCTGCAATTAGCTGACCAACATTAATCAGTTGATTTGAGTTCTGATCAAAAACGGATGACCCAATTAAATGATCTAGCGCATAGCCTGTATTGCGCCGGTGAATGTCTTTTTTAGGAAAGTTAGCATGAATTTCTTTTTGTAAATTTTCATCTTTTAAAAGCGCATACAATTTCCTGTAAATCTCTCCTTCACTGGAATCTAGTTTTAATTTCTGGTGAAATGCGTCAATCGTTAATTCTCCAAAAACAACTTCAGTTCCATCCGAAAGAAGACATTCCAAATCCACGACTTTATCACGAGTCACACCATATTTAATCGAGGTGGTTCCACTTGAATTATTTCCAATCATTCCTCCCAGCATGCATCGATTTGATGTTGAGGTATTTGGCCCAAAAAACAAATTGTATCTCTCAAGATCCTGATTGAGTTCATCACGAATAACACCAGGTTCAACCTTGACTATTTGATCTTCAGGATCAATGTCTAAAATATTAGTAAAATAACGACTCATATCAACCACAATTCCATTCGTGACGCATTGGCCAGCCAAGGAAGTTCCTGCGGCTCTGAAGGTTAAGGATGTCGATTGCGCATGTGCCAACCGCATCAATTTTTGGAGGTCTTGTTTTGAGCGTGGAAAAGCAACTGCCAAAGGTAATTTTCGATAAACAGAAGCATCCGTTGCG
>JAKDUG010000290.1 GCA_030457805.1 Psychroflexus sp. | reverse complement strand
AATTATTTATTATTTAATATTTATTGTTATGAGCACTTTAAAAAATTCAGTTCAGTTAATGGGACGTTTGGGCCAAGATCCAGAAGTCATCGATTTAGATTCAGGTAAAAAACTTGTTAAATTCTCTTTAGCAACCAATGATTACTACACGAAAAAAGATGGAGAGAAAGTGACATCCACAGATTGGCATCAAGTTATTGCTTGGGGAAAAACTGCAGAAATTATTGAAAATCATGTCACCAAAGGACAAGAAGTGATTGTGAGAGGAAAATTAGCCAACCGAAGTTATGAGACGAAAGAAGGCGATAAGCGCTATACAACAGAAATCAATTGTCAAGAGATTGTCATGACTGCTCAAAAAAATGATGCCTAAGTCAGGATTTCTTTGTTTAAATTAAAAGGCCCTTGAAAGCGGGCTTTTTTTATTTTTTGAGAATTAAGATCTATCAACTTGTGGCTCTCAAAGCGAGTGAAGTTGACAATTTAATTGTTTTAAAGTTGTGTTGGTCATTTGTTTCATTTTCAATGCGCTGTATCAAAAGTTCAGTTGCCGTTTTACCAATTTCTTCGGGATTTTGATTGATATAAGACATCTGCGGATAGGTTAAATAAGATGTTTCTTCATCACCAAAACCGATGACAGCAATATCTTTAGGCACTTCAAAACCTAGATCCTTAGCAGTGTTGATCAGCATAATGCCAGAGGTGTTATCAGCCGAAACGATGGCATCAATGTCTTGTGAGAGTAGAAAACCTTTCATTAATTGGTGTGCATTTTCTGATGTTGAGAGTTTTAATACTTTCTGTTCATCAAAAGGGAGATCTGCTTTTTTGAGGGCTTTGCGATAGCCTGATAAAGGGAGTTTTCCAATTTCAAGATTGGTGATTTGACTGACAAAAGCAATGTTTTGACGGCCATTTTTAATGAGGTGTTGGGTTGCTTTATAAAGTGATTGCTCATCGTCAATAATGATTTTATCACAAGTTATTTTTTCTGAGACACGATCAAATAATACAAGTGCTTGATCTGCTTTTTTGAAGGTTTTGATATGGTTGACATGTTCTTTTGCCAAGGTTTCTGAAGCTAATGACATGATAAATCCATCGACGCGGCCGTTAGTTAAGACTTCTAAACTGTTGACTTCACTTGCGTATTTCTCATGACTGATGCAGATGATGGTGTCATAAGAGTGCTGACGTGCAGCTTTCTCAATTCCAAAAATAACTTTAGCAAAGAAATGATTGAGAATGTTAGGGATGATCACACCAATGGTTTTGGTTTGGTTGTTTTTAAGGCCTAAAGCCATTTGATTTGGAGTGTAGTTGTAGAGTTCGGCAGCTTCTTTGACTCTTATTTTTGTTTTTTCTCCAATATCATCGCTGTCATTTAAGGCTTTCGAAACAGTTGATATGGAGACATTAAGTAGTTTGGCAAGATCTTTTAGGGTTGTCATTCGCTTTATCTATGGTTTTGGGAACACTTCTAAGATAGCAATAAAAAATGTGTGAGTGCCGTATTTATAAAACGATGAAAAATTCTTTACGCCTTGATGTCAAGGTCTAGATCAAAATTAATATCAATGTGATTATCGACCACAATGAGGCCCATCATTTTGCGCGGGGCTTTCATTCCGAAATTATTAATATCGAGTTCAACCTCGCCTACGTATCTGTTTTTAGAATTTTTTTTTAATGATAAAACTTTTTTTCTTAGAAAATTCTGCAATGGATATTAT